>NZ_LN879430.1:15000-107500 GCF_900070325.1 Herbinix luporum | reverse complement strand
GGCTGCTTCTGCCGGGAAGAACTTAACCACCTCTAGTCCCAGTTCAATGGCAGCCTCTACATCACTGGGTGTGGAACATCCCGGTGTAATAGGTATATTTCTCTCTACACAATAACTTACTACTTTAGGATTTAAACCGGGGCTTACAATAAAGCTTGCACCGGCATTTACAGCTTTGTCTACCTGATCTGTTGTAAGAACCGTACCGGCCCCTATCAACATCTGGGGAAATGCTTCCCTCATAAGTCTTATTGATTCCTCAGCTGCTGCCGTACGGAATGTCACCTCTGCACAAGGAAGTCCTCCGTCACACAAAGCCTTGGCAAGGGGAACTGCGTCCTTTGGATCATCCAGTTTAATTACAGGTACAATACCCATCATTTGAATTTTACTTAGTACTTCATTCATCTTGCATTCTCCTTCATATTATGTGTATAAATTATGTTAATGAAATTTGCAAATTATATTCATATAAATATAAGTTAAATAATCTTTACAGCATTTAAAACTATGTTTAAAAAGAAGTTGTTATTATAGATAAAACTTAATATAGCACTTTCTTCGATTTGCTGGAAGGCACTCTTTCCTAAAGCCGAACTGCTTATTACAGTCAATATTAAAAATATGATCCATACTATAACCAGTCCCTGCAAAGCACCTACAAAAAATCCTGCTGTCTTATTAATTTGATTTAAAACCGGTAGTTTACTTATAATATTAAGGGCGATACTTACTACCCAAAGTCCTATAAAAACAATTATAAATGTTAAAATAAATGCCATTGCATTAATAACTATTCCTGTTACTTGAGTAGTAATATAGGATTTAATATTTGCTTCCTGTTTTGCCTTATTCTCTAATAGAGTCTCTCTAATTGACTTAGGCAAAGGAAGTTGTTTAATCATTTCATCTTGATTATCGCTTTCCTTATTCTCTAAGGATAGCATAGTCTCTACCTTCTCATATGTTTTCTGATAAAATGCCTCATTGTTTTTTAGCATTCCATTAATCGAGGGACTTACCCATGAAGTTAATAATAAAGCGGCAATAAATGAAAAAAGGGAAAAGACTATTTTTATTAAACCGACTTTGCGGCCTATAAAAGCATTTACAATAATTATTCCCAGTACTACAATTAACAACCAATTCATACCAAATATCCTCCTTTAAATATTACCATTACAACATTTAGTTTCTATTTAAAGTCACTCCACCAGCTGAATTTCTAATATCTCCTTAGGATTTACCAGAAAATAATTATCCAGATGATTGATAGGGTATAAGGCTGAAATGTTTGTAGTAAAAGTATATCTGAACTTTGCCTGACCGTTTGTTTTATAAATCACACAGGAAAGGTCGTCATACATAATAATCTCATCCTTTGAAAGATAGATAGTATCATAATCAAAATCCAGTTCCTTATTTAATACCCTATTACCCTTTAGGTCATATAAATACAAGCTTGATTTTTTTGTCTCCTTACCTTCAATAACTAAGCCCACATATTTCTCATTATGTAATACACTTTTTATTTCCCCTTCAACAATTTCCTCTTTATATATCTCTGCCTTTTCCTCCATGGTAAAGATCAGAAATCCTTCTTCCGTAAATGCACAGACGGTATCATTATCTAAGAATGTTATTCTGGGTACTATTTTCCCGTTATAAATCAGAGCACCAACAGTACGGTCGGTAAAATTTTTGCCTACCTCTCCAAAATTAAGAAATAATAAATTATTAATTATTTCCCCTTTATTGATACAAAGATATGTAGCTCCTATCTTCTTTCCGTCATGTGAAAGGGTAAAATCCATGGGGTAACCGTCCTTTACCACATTGGTTATCTTCTCACCTAATAATTCTCCCTCTTTACTATATATCTCTATATAGCTGGTTTCATCTTCTATCATAAGGATTGCAACAACCCCTTGATTAGCTACCTGCACTTTTATAATTGGGTGATTAGTTGTGATACTTCCTGCTAATCCCTTCTTATTAAAAATACTTACTTGTTTGCTTCCCCTGTCTGCTATTGCCACATAATCCCCACAGGTATCAGCTATTGGATCAGACATTTCGAAAGAACCGTTCCACAAGAGATTTCCTTTGATATCAATAGCAAGCGCCCCATCTTTGCTATATCTAACTACGGCTCCGTTATACTCAAGATATCCGCCCAAATTTTCTTCTGTATTTTCAAGCCTCTTTATAACCTCATAATCCTGGTAGTCGCGGTTAATTAATTCGTAAATATATACCGCACCTATTATTACTATAAGAATTAATAGGCTTGTAAAAACTATGGTCTTATTCCTACGGTATCTTTTTCTTCTGCTTTCGTAATCCCTCAATTTATGTACACCCGCTTCTTTCTTTGTCCTACTAATAACTTTAATTGAAATTATACCTCATTTTGTCAATAAAGGCACTATTTTTTTTAATAAAATATGCCACAGAAAAATATCTTTTTAAAGATTAATTTTCTGCAGCACATAATTTACTTTACATACATTGAGGTAAGTATAGGTAATAAAGCTATTAAGGAACTATTAGCTTCTGCCCGATATATATCATATCTTCATCTTCAATATTATTAAGTTCCTTGATTTTTGAAATATAATTTGCCGAATTATATAGTTTATAACTGATACCCGCAAGGGAATCCCCTGCTTTTACTGTATAATATTTTACTTCTCCTTCAGATGATACTAAATCCTGTCCACCGGTTGCTTCAACCTGATTAATCTGATGCTCAACTTGACTTTGCTCTTTTTCTGCTTCAGCTTGTTTTTTATCATTTTTATCGGAACTTGAACCATCTTCACTGTCTTTTTTATCTTTTTTATCTTGGTTTTTATCTTCTTTTTCCTCTTCTTTTATTTCTTCTTTTTCACTTTTTTCCGGTAGAGGGGTTACTTCGCCGGAAATCACTTCAATATCCAAACTTTCCTCGGTATCAGAAGGTATACTTGTGGGCTGCTCATTTTTGGCTTCTATAATATCCTGTGAAACAATATCCTGTGAAACCTGAGCATCTTCATTTTTTAAAAATACCGACTCTACTTCTTTTAAGTTTTGGGATAAAGAATTTAGGGTATCCTGCATATTTTTCATTTGATCATAATTACTTAGTATGGCCGCTCCAACAACTAAGATAATAACCGCCAATAATGTACCGGCTGCATACATGAGACGATTTATACTTTTATTTTCATCATCAGTTTGAGGTTTTTTATTTTCAAAAATTGTTCTAATCTCCCTTGATACACGATCATCATACTGGGCTTCTTCACTGGGTTTTTGCTTATGTTCAATCATATAGTCCTGCATCTTCTCATTCTTCTCATAATATATGTAATAACCTTCTTGTCGGCATAAAGCGCCATTTTCATAAAAATAGAATGCTTCTTCCTTTTCCATATTATCATAGGTAAGTAAGGTCTTATCTTGTCCGGCAAAATTATCAATATGGGCTTTTAAGATTCTTTCCTTATCCTCTAATATGTATCCCGGACCTCCTAAAAACCATCCCACAATTTCACTCTCAACAAAATACTTTTTAATATTTTCATATATGGCAGTCCAGTGGTCATTGGTAAATACAATTTCATCCTTTATATCGATATCTTCCACCTCTACTGCCCCTGATATAAAAATGCACCTGCCTTGCTCAAGGCTTACATAATGTCCCAATAATACTGCCACACGGCAGGAGGAATAATCTTCCCCAGCCAGCTGTTTGGTAAAGGTCATTACATAGTCTTCTACATAAATTTTTTTGGAAACATTACTTTTTCCAATCTGCCGAATGTTTTTTGGCATCTTAAAGTTTGCCTGCACCCTGCCTGTCCCATTTATTTCAGTATTATCATTACTGTATACCGATTCTATCATAGACCCTTCTCCTATCCGCTAAAGATACTATATTACACAACTTTTCACTTATATTAGCATAAGCAAGCTTATTCTTGTGTCGTATTGCGTATCGGAGATATAAAAACTTATCATCAAAGTTCTACCAATAAATCAAAAAAACCTTTTAATTCCTTTGATTGCTTCCTTGCTATTTAAGAAGCTGTGCGCATTTCGTATTCTTTTGCCACATTTCCTTTAAAATCTATTGGTTTTCAATGTCTATTTTTAAAGTATCTGGTAATACTTAATTTAAGCTAATTATTTTTAAATTTTGGAGGTAATATGAGCATTATTTATAAAGGAAAAAATCGTATCATTTACTTTAATTCATCAGAGCAAAATACAGCCTATGAACTGGGCTTGGCCTTATTAGCATTAATTAAAAAACAGGTTCTATTTAATAAAAACATTATATTTTTGTGTATTGGATCTGACAGGGCAACCGGAGATTGTCTTGGACCAATAATCGGATACAAATTATCAAAATACATTAGGCTGCCAAGATTTCATATCTACGGCACCTTAGAGGAACCGGTCCATGCAAAGAATCTTAAAGACACCGTAGCAATGATTTATGAAAAGCATGATGATGCTTTTATCATTGCAATCGATGCCTCATTAGGTAAATCAGATCATATAGGATATATTACTCTAGGCCAAGGGCCCTTAAAACCTGGGGCAGGAGTAGATAAAGACCTGCCTGAAGTAGGGGATTTATTTATTACCGGCATAGTGAATTTTTCAGGCTTACTAGATCATATGCTCTTACAGACCACCCGGTTAAATGTTGTCATGTCCATGGCAGACCAAATCTGCCTTGCCATTAACTATTGTTTAAATCGATTAAAACCCCATGTTTTAAAGGATGAGATTTCTATAAATTAATTACCCCATATTATTTCTATGGAATTGAATGGCTTCTGAAATGTTAGAGGCATTTCCGGCCTCAATAATATTAATCAATGAAGCCAAGCGATCAAGTGTCATAAGGTCTTTACCTATAAAAGGCTCGTATTCACTGGCTATTTTTAAGGTTAAGGCCTTAATTATTTCATCAGTTTCTCTTATTTCCTCACTTATTTTATTGTAGTCTTCCTTTAAGCTTGATATCTTTTCATCGTATTGCCTGCTTATTTCAGCAGCAATAACTTGATATGTTGTATTTTCAAATGTTAGCAGTGCCTCTTTCTTTTGCTCCGCAATATCTGCAATCTCTTTATTTAATTTTGAAAGCTCCTTATCTAAGTCTTCCAATCCGTAAGCACTTTCATCTCTATCCTTAATTACTTTTCTTTTTATAACCTTAATCTTTCTATTGTTTTTTATAATCTCATGGCGCTTAGCTTGCACTTGCCTTATAACATCACCATACTTATCCTTTGTTTTATTCCCAAGTAGTAAATAAAGCCCTCCAAAGATTATCACAGTTATTATATAAATAATAATCAGATATAGGCTTTTTTCTTCCGGAAGAATATAAAAGTAAACCCCACAAGGAATAACTAATAAGGTAATTAATAAACTTGCTAGGATAATTATATAATCCACAAAATACCTGGGATAATATAGGGCATAGTAAAGTCTTGTATTACAAAAGGAAGGAACCTGCTTTTGCTTAAATAAAGTTTTCCCCTCCAGCTTAAGCCTATGGTTTTCTTCCCTTAAGCTTGCTGTCTCCTCTCCGATGCGCTCAGATACCTTTTTATTCTTACGCCTATCCCTTTTTTCCTTTATTCTTTTTATACGGGATCTGGTCTTTTCCAGTTGTTTGTCATAGGCTTCTTCTATTTCAACCTTTCTTTTTTTAGTAGTGGCTTGGACTTTTTCAGAAAGCTCTTTCTCCAGGCTATAGATATTCTTTTCTATTTTATCTTCTTCTAAAACCAGCTTATCATACTTTTCATGACAAGTACGTAGCTTAAGTAAGCTTTCCCTAATTTCCTTTAACTTATCTAGGCCACCGGACAGTAAATTTCCTTCATCCATTGCAATTCCCCCTTAGTAATTTGTTATCTTTTAGGCTTTAGTTTTTTGCAAATTCGGTCCAGTATTTTCTTTCTCTGTCTTTATTTTATACTAATATATATATCAATGAAAGTACTTTTCATGAATTTACACTTATTTTGCATAAAAGACCTTGGTGCTGTTAAATATTTAACAAATTTGACTCTTTTTGTCCCTTCTGCTATGATTAATAGGCATTTCCGAATATCTTTAAGGTAGTGGGGGACCCAACTTTCTGGGGTGAATCCTATCAATAGGAGGGGCAACTTGGTAGCCCTAACCCGTCAGCTAATCCCATAGGAAAAAAACCAAGCGTATGGCGGCTCTATATGAGTGTGTTTATCCGCTTTTTTTTGATGCAAAAAAATATATACAAAGGAGGTTTCGTATTATCTGTTCATTTACTAATGTAACCAAAAATGTTTTTATTATATTTGATATGGAGGTACGAAATTGAATTTATTATTAAAAGTTAGTATAGTATTATTAGTCGGTGTTCTTGGTGGGAAAGTAGCCCGAATTTTTAAACTGCCTAATGTATCCGGTTATTTGATTGCCGGGCTGTTTTTGGGTCCCTCTTTTTTTAAATTTATAGGTGGACAAGATGTATCAAACTTTTCTGTCATTAGTGAATTGGCTCTGGCTATTATAGCATTTAGTATCGGAAGCGAATTTGTTGTCAAAGACATGCTAAGACTAGGTAAATCTATTGTAATTATAACCTTGGCAGAAGTAATAGGGGCTGTTTTTATTGTATTTACAGTAATGTACTATATATTTAATCAACCTTTTGCCTTTAGTGTTGTTATCGCATCCATGTCTGCGGCTACGGCTCCTGCTGCCACATTATTGGTCATAAAACAGTACAATGCCTATGGGCCATTAACCAAAACCATCCTCCCAGTGGTTGCCTTAGATGATGTGTTTGGAATTATAGTTTTTGGAATTGCAATGTCCTTAGCTCATCTTACCAGTGGGCAAGAAAGCTTTTCAATATTTAAAATGATAAGCGAACCTGCCATTGAGATAGGAGGATCTCTTCTTCTTGGACTTGCTTTAGGTATTGTTCTTGTTCTTGTTGCTAAAAAGTCCAGTGGCCGTGACGAACTTCAAGCAGTTGCCTTGGTAGCTATAGGTATTGCAACCGGCTTATCAAACAGCCTTGGGCTATCTCCTTTATTAACCAATATTATGATGGGTACTATCTTGATTAATATGTATCCCAAGTCCAAAAGAGTCTTTAATTCTGTTAATGATTTTTCTACACCTGTCTATATTCTCTTCTTTACATTGGCAGGTGCCAGTTTAGATTTAAGTATTTTACTTCAAGTTGGAATGCTTGGGATTGCCTATGTAATTGCCAGAGCATCGGGAAAAATATTGGGAGCTTGGCTAGGTGCAAAATCTGTTAAAGCAAATCCCACGGTTACAAAAAATCTCGGTTATGCACTGCTTCCTCAGGGTGGTATATCTATAGGACTCTTGGTACTTGTACGGAGTCAACTGCCTCAATTTTCCGCTGAAATTAGTACAATTATTATGTTTAGTGTACTGATTTATGAAGTAACCGGGCCTATATTTGCCAAGTTAGCTATACAAAAAGCCGGGGAGATTAATGGATCCGGTAAGAGCGATAAATTGAAAAATAAACCTAAAGTAACAGCTTCTAATTCCCAATTAGACGGCTAAAAATATTATTCCCATAAGGAGGATTAACAATGTATGCTCTATTTGTTGTTTTAAATGAAATCGATTATATGGAAGACATTCTCACCGGCTTTGTAGAAAATAAAATCAGTGGTGCAACAATTTTGGACAGCCAGGGTATGGGAAGTGCTATTGCCAACAGCAATAACAAAGATATTCCTTTGTTTAGCGCCTTAAGTATGCTGCTTGGGGATGCCCACCCTTACAGCAAAACTATATTCACAGTACTTGAAAATGAAGATATGGTTGAAAAAGCCGTCGGTGTAGTTCAAGAAGTTGTTGCTGATATTTCAGGAACCGGCATAGGCTTTATGTTCACTGTTCCTATAGCTAAGGTTTATCCTATGAAAAAGGAAGATTAATGGATAGAAGTATAGACTTATAAAAGAAAGCCATAAGCTTCATTCTTATATTACATTAATAATATCTGTAATATAAGAATGAAATTATGGCTTTTGTTCTTCATTATCAATTATCTAAAATTGAATTTATCCCCTTATATCTTTCCATAAACCTACCAAACTTTCCTTTGACTTTATTATTGGTGGTCAGTCCCAATCCTTCCAATATGCTTAATAGCTGTGTGTTAAGAGTATCATTAAATTCAATTTCCAACTCATAATCTGTCTTGCCCAAGTATACACTCTTATCTAAAAATATAATATTATTATCTTCATAATAAGATACAAGCCGTTCTGTATAAAGATGTCCCAGTAAATAAACATCAGGGAAATCATTAACCGAGCATAACTTACATAAAGTACTGCCATCAATTTTATAAGGTACAATATTACATTCTTTTTCAAACTCTTTTTTTACATGAACAGCTCCCTCTACTGAAACCGGCATTTTAACTTGTAACATCATACCGCTACTTAGTCCTCTAATTCTAACGGTAGCCCTATTATCCTTTATGCTATCTGAATTCCCACCATAATAAAAGTTAATCTGGGATATATCTTCACTCCAGTTAAACCTTTCTTTTATAAGCTTATACTGATCTTCAGTTAATAAAATCTTCAATTCCTTTTCAATCATATTAAATTTAATAGACCCTAAGTCCATTTCTCCTTTTTATAATGTAATTATACTTGATATTTTACATTATAATACAGTATCAAATCAACCGCTACTTTCCAAATCTCATGGTTCTAAAGGAATTTAATATTGCTAATATTGTAACTCCTACGTCTCCAAATATGGCCACCCACAAATTTGTAATACCCAGAGCACTTAAAATAAGAATTAGTATTTTAACACTGATTGCAAATATAATATTTTGATTGGCAATCCCTATTATCTTCTTTGATATTCTAATAGCTAGTGGAATTTTCGATGGTTCATCGGTCATAATAATCACATCTGCTGCCTCAATTGCTGCATCGGAACCCAGACCTCCCATGGCGATTCCTACGTCTGCCCTAGCAAGAACCGGTGCATCATTAATGCCGTCTCCCACATAAGCTAATCTCCCCTTATGGGACTTTTCTGTAAGGAGCTCCTCTAGCTTATTAAGCTTATCTCCCGGTAATAATTCAGTAAATACCTGATTAAGTCCTAGGTACTTACCTACCTTTTTACCTACTGCCTCATTATCTCCTGTTAACATTACAGTTTTCTTTATATCTAAAGCCCTTATCTCCTTTATGGCCTCTTTAGTATCTTTCTTAATTTCATCGGCAATAAGTATATATCCGACATACTTTCCCTCTAGGGCAACATGGACAACCGTGCCAACTAATTCTTTATCATGGTATGCTATATTCTTAAGTTTCATAAGTCTTGCATTACCAGCAATAACTTTCTTTCCTCTGATTTCAACTTCAATGCCATGGCCTGCAATCTCTTCCACATTAGAAATTTCCGCTTGATTAATTTCTTTCCCATAAGCTTTCTTAATAGATTCTGATATGGGATGATTGGAGAAGCTTTCTGCATAGGCAGCTAATTCTAAAAGTTCGTCTTTGGATATCCCTTCCGGAACAATCTCCTGGACATCAAATACCCCCTTTGTAAGAGTACCGGTTTTATCAAAGGCTATTATCTCAGTATTAGCCAAAGCCTCAAAATAGTTACTGCCCTTAATAAGAATTCCTTTTTTAGAAGCTCCCCCTATTCCGCTAAAGAAAGTTAATGGAATGGATATAACCAAGGCACAGGGGCATGATACCACTAGAAAGGATAAGGCCCTGTAAGACCACTCCCTAAATGCTTCCCCTTTTATAAAAAGCGGTGGTATAAGCCCTAGCATAAGTGCAAGGATAACAACAACAGGGGTATAATATCTGGCAAACCTTGTGATAAACTGTTCTGACTTAGACTTTCTGCTACTGGCATTTTCAACTAAATCTAAAATTTTGCTAACTGTAGATTCTTCATATTCCTTGATAACCTCAGCTGTAAGCAAACCATTTATATTAATGCAGCCACTTAATATCTCATCACCTACTTCTACTTCACGGGGCAGGGATTCTCCTGTTAAAGCAGAAGTATCCAAAAGGGATCTTCCTTCTATTACCCTAGCATCAAGAGGAATACGCTCACCTGCTTTTATAACAATTATATCCCCTAGCTTCACTTCATCAGGATCTACTTTAATTAATTCATCTTGTTTTTTTACATTGGCATAGTCCGGGCGAATATCCATCAAATCAGCAATGGACCTTCTTGATTTATCTACAGCGTAACCTTGGAACAATTCCCCAATCTGGTACAGGAGCATTACTGCAATTCCTTCAGTATATTCACTAATAATTATGGCTCCTATGGTAGCAATAGCCATTAGAAAATTTTCATCAAAAACCTTACCCCTGATTATATTTCTAATAGCCTTAAGAATAATATCTCCACCTACAAGGATATAGCTTATAAGATATAAAACAAGACTAGGCCAGCCCTGATATATCATATTTATAATTACGGCAACCACAAGTAATACTGCACCGGATATAATCCTTACAAGACTTTTCTTCATATAATCACATCCTTATGCCTTCTTCATTTTTGTATCAGGCTCTATTTTTTTAACTATTTTCTCCGCCTCTTCAATTATTTCAGCCATTAACTCATCGACTCCTTCGATAATCAACCTTTGTGTCATAAAATTTACTGTGGCTTTTTCTACTCCCTTTATTTTATTAATTGCCACTTCCATCTTAGCAGCACAATTTGCACAACCTAATCCCTCTAAAATAAATTTCTTTTTCATAAAATATATCCTCCAATCTTTTAAATGCTAAAAATCATTTTTTAAATTTACATATATAAGTAAAATTTAAAAATACATATAATAATGAACACTTGAACAAGTATTCATGTATTAGATCAAAAAATATACTGATAAAAATTTAATTATACTTCTTTTATATGAGTTAATCCTTGATCTAAAATCAACCTTACATGTTCATCATCTAATGAATAATATACTACTTTACCTTCTTTTCTGTTTCTAACTAATTTTGCTTGCTTTAAAACCCTTAGTTGATGAGATATAGCTGATTGTGTCATATTAAGCAAGGCAGCAATATCACAAACACACATTTCAGCTTCGTCTAGGGCCCATAATATTCTGATTCTGGTAGAATCCCCAAATACTTTAAAGAAATCTGCCAGCTCATATAGTGTCTCTTCCTGTGGCATCTTTTCTCTAACCTGATTTACAATATCCTCATGAATTACTTCACAATCACATCTATCTGCTAAAGTTTGTTTTCTAGACATTATTTCACCCCACTTTGACTATGTACTATATAATATGTGAATAGTTGCTCATGTGTTCATATTTATTATATAGTTATTGTATTTAGATGTCAATATAAATAAGGTGAAACACTTTATTTATTTTATCTGCACTATGAAATGCTTCTTAGACTCAATTTGCTAATAACTTAACTGCTAATAAATTATCTTTTTATCTTCAGGAATAAAAATGAGGAATCACAAATTAATTGTGACCCCCCATTAATATATAACTAATATGCCTACTATTATTTATCTAATTTCTAATCAAATAGTCAAATGCCCCTAAAGCTGCATTTGCTCCGGATCCCATAGATATTATTATCTGTTTGTTAGGGCTGTCGGTGCAGTCTCCTGCAGCAAACAATCCGGGAATTTTAGTGGCGTTATATTTATCTACAGGTATTTCACCCATAGGATTTCTTTCAAGGAAATCTTCCAGCCACTCTGTATTAGGTACAAGACCTATTTGAACAAAGACACCTTCAAGGTCTATATGCTTTTCTATACCGGTATCCCTTTCCACATAAGTTATACCATTAACCTTGCTGTCCCCGGTAATTTCTTTAGTCTGGACATTTTTTAATACTGTTACATTAGGCAGACTATATAACCGCTCTTGTAAAACCAAATCAGCTTTTAGCTCCGGCATAAATTCCATTACCGTAACATGATCTACCACTCCGGCTAGGTCTATGGCGGCCTCTATACCTGAATTGCCTCCACCTATAACTGCTACCCTTTTTCCTTTATACAAAGGACCGTCACAGTGAGGACAATAGGCCACACCTTTATTCTTAAATTCAGCCTCCCCTGGAACATTTACATTTCTCCAACGGGCTCCGGTAGCAATAATTACGGTTTTACTTTTTAGAATGGCTCCATTTTCCAACTCAATTAAGAAGATATCTTTCTTTTCGATGCTTTTTACCCTTTGGGGGCACATTATATCTACATCATACTCTCTGACATGATCTTCTAGAGCTGCTGCCAGCTTAGGACCCTCTGTTTGCTTAACACTGATAAAATTCTCTATAGCCATGGTGTCCCTTACCTGTCCACCAAACCGCTGGGCAACTATACCAGTTCTTATTCCCTTTCTAGCTGCATATATGGCTGCACTGGCTCCCGCAGGACCGCCTCCGATAACCAAAACATCAAAGGGTTCTTTATCTTCAAACAAAGAGGCATCAGGGGTGACGTCTAGCTTTGCTAGAATTTCTTCTAAAGTCATACGTCCTCCCCCAAAGAACTCACCATTTAGGTATATGGCAGGCACAGCCATAATATCCTTGCTTTCTACCTCATCCTTAAAGGCAGCTCCGTCTATCATAGTATGGGTAACATTAGGATTTAGAACACTCATAATATTTAGGGCTTGAACGACTTCCGGACAATTATGGCAGCTTAAACTGATATAGGTCTCAAAATGAAATTCACCCTTCAGCTTCTTAACCTGCTTGGCCACATGTTCCTCTACCTTTGGAGGTCTTCCGCTAACTTGTAGAAGTGCCAATACTAAAGAAGTAAATTCATGGCCTAAGGGAAGACCGGCAAAGGTAATACCCATATCCTTATCAGTACGGTTTATACTAAAGCTAGGTGTACGAGGAAGCTTTGCTTCTTCTGTCTTAATCTTAGGTGACAGTAAAGCAAGCTCCTCTACCAGAGAAATAATATCCTTGGATACAGAATCGTCTCCTACACTGACTTTAATTAAAACGTCGCCCTCTAACAGCTTCAGATACTCCGCCAGTTGATTTTTAATTTCTGTATCTAATATCATATATTCGCTCCTTAAATCTTGCCTACTAAATCAAGGCTAGGCTTTAATGTTTCTGAACCCTCTTTCCATTTGGCAGGGCATACTTCATTGGGATTATTTCTAACATACTGTGCCGCTTTAATTTTGCTAACTAAAACATCTGCATCTCTACCAATATTGCCGGCATTGATTTCTACTGACTGAATTATGCCGTCTGGATCGATTATAAAGGTACCACGATCAGCTTGGCCTTCTTCTTCAATTAGAACATCAAAGTTACGGCTTAAGGTATGAGAAGGATCTCCAATCATAATATAGGTTATCTTACCAATTGTTTCAGAAGTGTCATGCCATGCCTTATGGGTAAAGTGTGTATCTGTGGAAACAGAGTATACTTCCACTCCCATACTCTTTAATGTCTCGTAATTGTTCTGCAAATCTTCTAACTCAGTAGGACATACAAAAGTAAAATCTGCAGGATAGAAGCAAACAACGCTCCACTTACCTTTAAAATCTTCTTCTGTTACCTGAATAAACTTTCCATTATGATATGCATGTGCCTTAAAAGGTTTTACTTCGGTTCCAACTAATGACATAATAAATACCTCCTAAAATATATTTTAATTTTATGTTAATAAAGTTAATACATGTTTGTATTGGAATATTAATAATAGTAATGATTCCTATTATTATAATATAGGTTTATTTCATATTTGTCAAGTACTAAATTTGATTTTTTTGCTAAAAATATTTTTTTGTAATAGATTAAATTTAATATATTACTTTTATGTACTTTATATATGGGATTAAACTTGCAAAAATCTATATCATAAATGTATGTTAGCTTCTTACTAAAAATGAGGAAAAGCTATCAATACTACATGTATATAACTACCTATACCTGTTTTTAAATTTATGGATTTAAATATATAAAATTATATAACTAAAAAAGCTTAATAAAAAAATAAGGATTAAGGAATTTGCCAGAGGCATTCCTTAATCCTTTTTGTAAAATTTAGTATACGAAAAATACCTTATTAGATTATCTTATCAATTTCCTTTTTTCTTTCTTTCCAATCCGGCATTAGGGCTGTAAGAAAATCATAAAAGTTTTTTGAATGATTTGGGTGTATAAAATGTGCAAACTCATGCATCACAACATACTCTATACAAGTTCTTGGTGCTTCTACCAATTTACTGTTTAAAGTAATGATTCCCCTCTGTGAGTGACAGGATCCCCATCTTGATTTCATCTTCCTTATTTTAATAAGGGGGTATTTTACTCCATACTTTTCAAATTTTTTATGGACTTCTTTGGAAATCTGATGAAAAATATTTGTTTGCATTTCCTTAAGCCATTTATTTATCAAAATTTCTTTGCTTCTTATATTGTACTTATCCTTTACCGTAAGGTAAATAAAATCATTATCTGAAGTTACTGATGATGTATTCCCCTCTATAACTTTTAAGTACAATTTCTTTCCTAGAATTTTAAAACCTTCACCCTCTTCATACCTTCTGGGAATATCAGAAACTTGTTTTTTCATTGCTTCATATTTTTTTAAAGCACGAAATATAAATTCTTCTTTCTCCTTAATAAGCTTATCAATATAATCTATTGGCACCCTATTACTAGCAGAAACTAAAACTCTGCCATCAGGTTTAATGCGAATATTAATATTTTTTACCGGTTTTCTTGTAAGCATATATCCTACTTTGCCTTGCCTACATTGAACTTCCCTTGTTTCTGAAGGATATTTCATTGGTTCTTAATCTCCTTAGTGGCTTTATATTAAGCTCCTAGGGGGGATAGCTAGTCTTACTTCCAGGTTTTTATGTAACATTTCCCCTCATTTTCATAAGAATAAACCCCCTCTTTTAATACTATAGGATTATCTAGCCCCCCTTCCTTAGGTATATCAATAGTATATACCACCTTTCCCTTTCTATCTATTATTTCGTATTTATAGTTAATCTCGCCAATTTTTATTATATCATCACATGTATACTTTATGGCATAGCCATCACAAAAATATGATATAATACTTTCTTCCGGAGATAGAACAAAACTTTTTCCGCTCACCCCATCTACTATTATTGTTTCACTATCTGATTCACATTTAAACATTTCGCTGCCTATACTAGCTATATGATAAGTAGCGTCATTATATAAAATAGTACCATCATCTTTATACAAATCATAATAATTTCCTTCTTGGCACACATAATATTTCCCTTTATAATGGCTCCAAATCATATCATAATCAGATATAATTACACTAGCCTTTTCATCTATTAAACTATACTTCCTATCATCACTTAAAATGAATTTATTATCTAAATAGTAAAATGACGAGTAATCAGCAATTGCAATTTCCTCTCCATTAGTATTAAACAATACACTCTTTTCTAAATTATCATTATAATAAGAAAAATAGCCGTTTGGATATAATTCAAAATTATAAGGTAGAAAATCTGTATCAATGGGATTAAAAATCCAGGTGCCATCTACTTTTGTAGGTACATATATAGGTGTAAAAAGATTTTGAAAGCCTGATAATTCAACAACACCATTATAAAATCCACTTCCAAAACATAAGGGCATATATTTATTATCATAATCTTCTGTGAAAACCACATTCAAAGAACTATCAAGTACAGTTCGCCTATATGCATCATTAAGTTCTTCATTTAGAACTATGTATTCACCATCACCTAAGAAAATATCATCATACTTAATATCAAATAAAAGTGTACCGTCTATACTTAAAAGCCCACATTTAAGATCCCTTTTAACAACAACCAGGCCATTAGCCATCTCACCAATATAATCATAGGAAGAATCGGATACCTGATATCCATCTACTGAATAAACTTTATATTTATCACTTTCTTCATCGTAGCACCAAAACATTTTATCAATAACAGGACCTAGTTCATCATACATTTTGTCACAAATTATTTCTCCGGATTTATTATAATAAGCCCACATGTCATCTTTACTTACCCTAAATAATCCTCCGGTATACTCATTATATTCTATTTTATCAAATGCAGATGGTAATATTTCTTTCCCCTTAATAGTATATACCCCTCTTTGATCCTTATCATTTTCCAATACTATGTACTTACCATCAATAAGATATTGGTTGTGGCAATCTTCAGGGTTTTGTATTTCGTTTGATGATTTTTGTACATCTATTATGGTATTAGTTGTGGTATATAAGGTTTTTGGTATTTGACTTACTGCCACAGTCCCTGCTACTGATACTACCGCCACACTACTTACAATTTTACCGGCAGTAGTGTCAAAAAACTTATGTATTAGTTCTTTTAATCCTTTCTTACCTACTTTAGCTATTTCATTTCCCACTGTTTCTACTATTTTTATACCTACAGTATCTCCTATTCCTTTTATTACACTAGAGGATATTACTTCTGGCACCATGCAAGCTGCAGCCTCTTCACGGAATAATAACCAAAACAGTGGTAACCCTGATAGACTATATAACTTAATTCCTTCTTTTTTCTCAGTATCTATAACGGCTTGCTTAATTTGTTTTCTTGCATAATTCAATCTGGATTTTACTGTACCAGGGGAACATTGCATTATCTTAGAAATTTCGCCCACTGACATTTCATGAAAATAATAATATTGAATAGTTATCTTTTGTTCACTGGACAAATTATTTATAATATTATATATTTTTTCTTTCTTTTCTTTATTTAATAAAATATCTTCCGGCAGGAATTCTTCTTTATCATCCCTTACATTTTCAAAAACAAAATCCGTCTCTTCTTCATCTAATAATACTTCTTTACTATATTTCTGGATATATCTTAAAGTTTTATTGGTTGCTATCCTTCCCGCCCATACAAGAAAAGACTCTACATTATCCAATGTATCTAATTTATTGTATATTTGAATATAAGTCTCTTGCATTAAGTCTGCGGTTTTATCATTATCCCTTACAATTCTATATATAATGGAGTAAATATACTTTTCCGATAACTTATACACTTGCTCAAAAGAATCTTGATCTCCCTCTTTTAAATTAATAATTGCCCGAAACAGCTTCTGGTCTTCTTCTTTATAATTTCTTTCATAAGTTTCTACTACCTTTCCCATATACTCTTCCTTTCAAGCACTATATTTACACTCAAAAAAAACAACATAGAATACACATAACACATAAAAAGTGTAGTTTACTCTATATTGTAAGAAAGTTTATATATTTTAATTATATAAGAAATTTATAGTAAATACAATCTATCCTCCGCATTTATTGTCGTATCTTGTCTAAAGTGTTTCTATTAGATTTTTATATAAGCAAATTGTAAATTATAATAATACCAAGATGGTTAAAGTATAATATTATTCCTAAACCATCTTGGTATTTTAAAATAACTATTTCACTTGAAACTTATCTTATTAATTTCTTTTTCTAGATTTATATAATGACCTTTAGTATATAAAATTACTATATACATGAAGACTATGCTTTGACAAATCAAAATCACCATCGTTAACATATTCTTTATCAAAGTGAAATGTCCATATAGCATATGACTTTTGATTGATAACCAAATTTTTACAAACTCCAAATGCTGCAGAAGCTACTTGATTTCCGCTTCTATCATATAGGGTCATACTAGTTACATTAATATCTCCAACCGGATAATTTAGTCCATTATAAATATAAGCATCAACTTGATAATCACCATTACTAAGTTTTCTAATTTCTTTTGTTGAAAATTGCAATGTATTTATAGATGTTAGTAAACAACCATTGCCAAATACAGTTTTGCTAGTGATTTCCTTAACAGTGACATTACACTTGTATTTTTTATTGCCAACTTTTGCTGTAATAGTTGCTTTCCCTTTTCCCTTAGCACTAACTTTACCCTTTTTATTTACTGTAACAACCTCTTTATTACTACTTGACCATTTTACCTTTTGTTTGGTCCCGGTGACTTTTAAATTGAATGTTTCTCCTACGTAGAGGGTTAATTTAGTAGCGTTTAATTTTACTTTTACCTTTTTTGAGGCAGCCTCTGCATAACTTGTGGCAGCTGTGGACATTCCTAATACTAAAACCATACTTATAACTAAAATAACTCTTAATAACTTTTTCATATTAAATCCTCCCTATAGTATAATTTTTAATTATTATCAATCTTTCTACTATAGAGATACATTAGTTTTAAGTTTGGTTTTATATTTTTAAAAAAATTTATAAAAATATTTTTAAAATTAATGGCTTCATATATGTATCCTTAAAACTTTTATAATCTAAACATTTTAATTAAAATAAAGGCCGGTTAGAAAATAATGCAAATCAGTATCTCTCTTGTCTATAAAAATCTGATCGATGAATTTAATTCTATTATCCACTAACTCATACCTACATATATTTCGATCTGTAATATCTAAAGAATATAAAAAATTATCTTTTATATATATTTGACTAGGGGTATTTTCTAACTGATAATTTTCTATCTTACCGGTTTCTATATCGAGAATACTTAATGAGTTACCTTCATCTGTAATATTATTTATATGAGAAATTATTATATATTGCTGGTACTTCAGCAATTGACAAGGCAAAGCATCCGGTAACTTAATTTCCTTTATTTCTTTTGTCTTAGTATCATAAACAAGTAGATTATCGCTATCTTCTCCATAATTAAAAGGTAAAGTAAAATACAATGAACCTTCTTCCATCAATACCCCAGACGGTGGACACTCTCCATATTTAGTTACATCGGTTCTACATATTTCTTCCATGGTTTCTAAATCAATTTCAATTAATTCCGATGTATCCTCTAAAGAAGCAAAAGCATATAGAATATTATTAAATATATTTATTTGTAAAATGATATGTTTTGGAAACTCCTTAATAGTTGTTTCCTCTGTTTCTCTATTAGTTCGTGCTAATTTAGATACTCCATTAAAATTGTTTACAGCAAAAAAATACTTGTCTGTAATAGCTAAACTATTAATACTACGTAGTGTTGTATCATAAGTTTTGTAATTTCCATTCTCTTTGTCTATCTCTAAAATTACAGTTAACTCTCTCTCCTTGGCAGTACCCCAGGGAGTAACATACACTTTATTATTGTATACCTGTGGACAACTAAAGGTATCTCCCATATAACCCATTTTATAAAGCTTTTCATACACCTTTTTTCCTAAGTCGTCATAGTAGTATATAAAACTTTTATTTAACTGACTTGTTGTATCAATAACCGCAAATTCATATTCTTTAGGAAACTTTTGATCTATATTTAGTTTATGTACGATAAAACCTATTATAATTGACGATATAATTAATATTAGAATACCACCTATAATAATTATTTTTTTCTTCATACTTATCTATCCTTTATAAAAGATATATCCAGTTAAATATTGGTTATCCTTTTTATCTTATTTTACGTAAGTAACAAATGTTAAATCGTTGTTTACAAGTTCAAGTGGATGAATAGCTGTAACAGTAGCTAAAGGAATATCATTTACTTTAAGGGTTATATCAAATTCAGGTGTATTTAAATCAATACCAAATAAGTCTTTATATGCAGCCCATACCAAATGTGAGCAATAAAATTTTTTTCTTGTGTTCATGTTATAGTAATTATAATTATATTCTTTATTTAATTGTTCATAACAATAATCAGCAGCTTGGGCATCTTGACTGGCAGTTGTACTACGGACGCTTACTCCAAAGCAAGTTGATTTTGATTTGTACCAATCATTCCTGCCTATTACAACACCATCCTGCAATGCTTCAATTACTTTTTGATCTGAGTATACTATAGCAGCATGGCCTAAAGGTACAACACCTTTCCATTTATCTGCTGTAACCAATATAACTCCTTTACGAGTTGGATAGCTACCATATGGCTCAGATGATACACTCATTACAGATTTACTATATCTTATAAAGTCACTTTGTTTATCTGGCTCAATTACTAAATTATCGTTTAATTCATCCCACAATCTATCGACAGTTTCAGGATTAAATACTTTATTGGTATTTGTAATTGATTCTGAATAAGAAATATTAGGTTTGCTTATAGCATAAACCTTAATATTCTCCAATCCAAATACCATTGAAAAAGCTAATATACTTACAATTATTTTTTTTATTCTCATAACCACTTTCCTTTTTTTGTATTTTTATTGCTAGTTTAACGAAATATTTTCCAAATGTCAACTATATTGTCCTATTTTGTAAAAAATATACTTTTTAGCCAATCCATTACCAAAATCATGTGCGATTTTTACAATTTTTTATTTGCTTGTGTTTCTAATCTTATATTGCATTTAAGATTATGATAACTAATCCATATTAGACAAACAAAAAAACTGGCAAGTAACTTCTTGCCAGTAACTTTATTTACTTACTCTTTTTCTTCTTGTTTTATTCAGCCTTTTTCCTAACAGAATATACTTTTTTGCTAAATTTACCACGCATTAACTCAATTATATCTCCATTCTGAATTTTGTCAAATGCGTCCTCTGGTACATCTTCTAAAGTAAAAGTGTATGGAATAGTTGCGCCATCAGGAATAATGGTTAGTTCATCTCCATTTACTTCTTGGAAAATACCTTTATCCTTTGTTAATGCTGTTTCGTTTGCCATAATATCAATATCTCTTAATGGTGTTCCGTCCTCAAATTCAATCCTATAAGACTTAAATGGCTCTCTGATTAGGACATAGGCTATATTCTGAGCATATTGAGTTCCTGGTTCCGCCTTTTGTAAAACAATCTTAAAGTCGCCCAATACATTTTCTATGGATTTAAAGATAAATGCTTCATTTTCTTCAGCATAAATAAGAAAATGGCTACCTTCTTCTCCATTACCGGTTAAGCGAAAACCTTCAATTCCAAAAACATCATCTACTTCTTCTTCAAGAATGTATTGTGTGTGGGGATCGTCAGTATCAGTTAAATCCCTAAGACGATAAGCAGCCGTTTCTTCTGGAATACCAAACATTTCAGATACAGCTTCTACTTTTTCTACCTCAGTCTTTTCTTCTTCATTTTCATTTGCTTCAGATGTTATTTCTACAGTTTTGGCAGTAGGTTCTCCATTCTGATTATCATCTTGACTACAACCTACAGCTACTGATATTACTAATAATAAAGTTAGCAATAAAAAAATATTTCTTTTCATTTTTCTTCACTCCTAATTTATTATGTCTACGGTTTTCTGCAATAAATTTTAATTATATTAGAAGATCAATGTGGTGATAAAATCATTTAGAAACATCACGGACATATTCAATGATATCTTTGATATTACCCATGCCTTCTGACCAATCCACACCAATATAAAAATCTTGAACCACTTCTTTTTCAAAAGCTTGTTTGCCTACTGTACCTTTAATAATATATCTGTAAGTATATTTCATTGGGTAAAGGTCATAATTCACATCTTCAAATGTTTCAGGAAAAATGATTTCTGTAATTTCGATCTTTTTATCTTTCATATATTGATTTACTTTGCCGATTGGGTCTTGGGCTTCCAATTCTTTTGATAAACCAAATTCCCTAGCCTCCTTATCACCAAGACGACTGTATTTCAAATAATTATCTACTAAGGTTTTAGCACCTTCATCAATCTCCTCTTTATATTCATCTAGTGACATTTTTAATGCAATATGCTTATCTGCATTATCGGTAAATTGCCCTAACGCTTCTTCAGTTAATCCGGTAATAAATTGTTCCAATTCATCTGACTTTACACCTGCTATCCTCATAGAAGCATAATCATAATAAAGTCCCTCATACTTCTCTTGATTTTGAATAATTTCTTCCATGTAATCAATTATAATGTCATTTTCAGGAGAATGGGTAAATGGTAACTCCTTTTTACCACAAGCTACTAAAGTAATACATACTACGAATACAATAAATAAAATGGAAATAGTCCTTTTTTTCATTTGTATAACCCTCCACTAATTAATATATTTGTAGATATAATTAAGCCTGTACAAAGATGCTAATTATATCTATACTATTTGTTCTCATAAATATAGATACAACTAATTTATAATTGGTTTTATTTTTTAATAACTTTTTGTACTGAAAATGTATCAGTAGTTAATGCATCCAACTAATTATTATATTAAAAAATATTTTTCATGTCTATTTCTCATTAGTAATTTTAAAAAACATAGAAGAAAGGTTGTTGTGATGTTCCCTTTTTCTATGGTTTTTCATAACTTATTTGTCATGTAATGAATCTCATTGCTTTTGCTTTACCACTCTTAAACTTTGAAATGTTTAATATGATTATTTCTACTTTTTAACTTCAATCAGTTAGACTCACTTTCCTCTTTGCTAACATAAGATCTACCATCATAATCATCTTTGTACTCTATGGCCTTTTTTACTATACTCCTAACTAACATAATTATTGCTGCTATTATCCATATTACAAGGATTAAAGCAACCATTGTCATTGCCGGTAATGGGCCAGGTCCACCAAAGGTACTCATATAGCCAAGTAAAAGCATTATTCCAATTGTTGCTATAATACACATTCAGTTAGAATTTCTAAGGCCCTTGTAAATCTTAAGCTAAAGGTATTCTCAAGATCAAATAATATTAATAAGTACATTATGATACCTATTCCAATCACTAATAATCCCAATAATACTTCACAAGCAATAAGTATAGGTAGTTTTGCATACTCTAGTTCAGGATACAGATACACCATGTCATTGGCCATTATCAGCAATTAAGGTAGTAATTTTGTTTTCTAATAAAATCTAATAAAAAACATGGCTTAACCGAGATTCCTTATCCCTTTTAAACCATGTTTCATAATATACTTTATTTACTTCATTTCAATGGCCGTAAAAAACAGTATATTCTAATGGATTATTAGTATGTTTGCTAGAAGTTCAATAATTAACTTTCAGCAGGGTTTTCACACACACCGATAAAAAGTATAGTATCGTCATGTGTAATAATACCATAGATAAATGGTCTATCCAGAATCATATCAGCACGCCCATTTGGTGGCATTGCGCCAAAAAAATTTACTTGAGTATAAGCGGTCGCTTCTACGCCGTCTTCATCGATGCCTATATGGGTTTCCTGAATTACATCAGTAATATATGCCATGTGGTCTGTAATTCCACTAAAGTCTGCATCCTCTTTAAAAGCAGAGGTTACCCCTAGATTTACAAGCATATTACCCAATTTAAGAGAAGAACCAAAACTAAACTTGGGTATCTTCCATACTACCTCCCCAACAAAACTTTCTCCTCCTTCAAAAGTTTCCTTCATTTTCTCTGAAGATGCAATCAGCTCATAAGGAGATACCCCCTCATCAGGAAGTATAAATACCATTTCACCTGAGTTCTTCAACCCTAAACTTGCTCTCGTAAAATCCTTACCCCTGGCAAATCCAACTGACCCGTATGTATTATTCATAAAGTCGACTTTTACTTCACTACCATTTAATAGATTAAATGTATCCTCAACAGTTTCGCTCTTATCAAAACGATCAATCCATTGATCATAGAAATAAACTGTATTTATTATCGATAGTATTTGATTAGGGTTGATCTCTATCCTAGGATTCAATTTACCATTGGTATTTATTGATATCCAATCGGCCATCTCTCTTGCAGTTTCATCCTTAGCAAAGTCAACCCTGTGAGAGCTGGCATAAAAGTTTTCTGCTGCCTGTCTAACAAATTCATCTTTAAATATAATCGGTTTACCCCCAAATTCATCGTCAATCCATAAAGAATTTGCAATTTTGAGTTTTCCCACTTGATTATTTTTGTAAAGCCTGCGATATAAGTTTCCGCACTGTTCAGAAAGAATCTCCTTATCGGAAACACCTAATAAAGCCAGTAATTGATCCTCTGTTTCACCTTCTGCACCAGAGGCCGCAAGGGACAAGGCATAATATAGGGATATAGGTGAATAATTTATATTTTTGCCGGCTTCTGTTAGTATATTTGCACTTGTCTTATAGGTGAACTCATTAAGCGCCTTAATAAATTCATCCTCTATAGGATTTTGATCTCGCACCTGTTTCAATGTATCAAAGTCTCCATAGGCATACGCTTCTGGATAAACTATATTTATATTAGCTTCAGTATTTTGATTTTTTTCTCTTGGAAACAATAAAGTTAAGGCAATTATTATTACGACAAAAACTACAAGGGCCGTCAATTTTGACCATAGGGAAAATTTCTTACCCCGTTTTAATTCACTTGCTTCTTCTATAAGCTCATCACTTATATTAGCAATTGTATCATCTGATCTTTTCTTTTCTTTCAAAATAAAAGCCCCTCCTTTTCAATCTGCCCATAAATCATAAGAAAGACAATAATGTAATAAAACTTCTTACATACCATTATATAATGTTTTCCAATATAATTCAAATTAAAACATATAATTCTTTTTAGTACAAACTTCTACATATTTTCTAAAGGAGCTCGGTTTTAAGTAACAAAATTCATATTATTAACATTAATTACTATTTAGCTGTACAGAAAAATGAAGTTATATGGTATAATACAATTTATAATAGATATTGTTAGAGGTGAACTCGATATGTCGCATACCCTTAAAAGAAAAATTTTGAGGCTTAAATTCAGAAGAAGGAAGCTTTACATTAATCAGCTTAGGAACTTTAAAAGAATGATTGCATTTTTTATCAGAGCAACGGAAGTTTGAGTAATAAGTATAGTCATGATGAAGAAAAGTTGATATCTCCGCATCATATGCAGATGATTTCGCACTTGAAATTATCATATTATTTCTTTCGTCTTTAAAATCTATTCGCTCTTTATGATAATTCTCTGGGTTCCTCTTAAAATTAATCATCCTTATTAACTGGAAAATTAAAATTCCTAAAAAACCTCCCGAAACTCCAATTAAAGCAGATGAATAATGAGTGTTATCAAATACAACCTTACCTAATATAAAAAGTAGAACAACACTTCCTATATAAAAAATAAGTTTAAATATCTCTTTAGTCCAATTAATAGATTTCATGCTTCTTCCTCCTCATAAATAAAAATTTCTTCAATACTTAGGTTGAAATATCTCGATATCTTAAATGCTAAGATAATTGATGGGTTATATCTTCCATTTTCTAGTGAACTGATTGTTTGCCTAGATACTTCCAGGGCGTCTGCTAGTTCTTCTTGCGTAATACCTTTTTCTTTTCTTATTTCTTCCAACTTATTCTTCACATTATATACCTCCATATGTAAAGTGAGTTTTACATTATAATCTTAACAGAATCTTGGCATTATGTCAAGCATGCTTTACATGTAGACCAATAAAATGCAAATCCTAAAATTTGCATCTTAATATATAATACTATTATTTATATCTTTATTCTTCCCTATACTGATTTACTAAATCATAACACCTATCTTTTGTTGATTCAAATACCTTCTTCATTTTTAAACTAGCCTGAATTAGAGTAGCAAATATTCAGGCTATACCTTAATTATTCTTCATCACAATAGTCGGGCCATAGTAGTCATCAGTGGCAACGCCAATCTTATTAGCCTGCCATTCTAAACCTTTTTGATTATCATATTCTTTTTCAATTAAATCTATCGCTTCCTTCTCTGAAGAAGAAATAACTATAAACATAATTGAAGGTTCTGAATTTATATCCTTAATCTGATATATGTATAATCTTGGATTTACATATTTTTTAGTACCAAGTATTCTTTCTATCCTTTTTTCAAACAATATCAAATCCTCATCAAGTAAAATATGCCCTAGGTAATGGTCGATTTCCTTAATTTCATCGTCAGGGTATTTTACTGTTTTTATACAAGAAGGCTGGTCAGTAATGAATTCTTTTCCAGGCCCATAGATAAATGACTTAAACCCAAAATTCTCAATTAGGTCATTTAACTGTTCTACTTTTTTCTTTGATATCTTCCATTGGTGCTCTCCATTTTTATAAACAAATGCTTCACCAAAGTAGTTTATATTTCCATATTTATCTACCTGTACACTATAAACAGGACATGTTCCATAGCACATTGTTCTCTCTAACCTGATAAATTCGAACATTAAAATTCCTCCTACTATGTACCATTTTTAAAACCATCATATAACATTATGCAACTATAGTCCCAAATTTGATGTCCAAATAAATACCTTATTTTATGATTCTTTGAATTAGTGGTCTTAAGACAATAAAAATAATATATCCTATTAATCCTCCAAATGTATTTGTAATTAAATCTGTAACATCAAATGAACGAGAAGATAGCCCTCCCCACCATGCACTCATTAATTGTAGTATTTCAATTACAAAACTAAAAAGAAATGTAGAAATAGTTACTCTTAAAACACCTTTCTTCTTAATAATGGGGTATAAAAAACCAAAAGGAACCATCATAATAATATTGAGTATAATTTCTCTGATTGCACCACCATAATTTAACCTTAAATCTCTAAAAGGTATAAGATTTATTGATTCAATAAATAAGTTGTTTGTCCCATTTATAAAAGGGATTGGAAAAGGCATTAATGTAACAAATAGTACCATCATAATATACACATACATAGTTGTGTTCCTTAAAAGCATGTTTTTACTACCTTTGCTCCATTTTCTATAGAAAAACATAAAATAAATTATAACTAAGATAAAAAAATCTAAAAAATACATCAAAACAGCATCTCCTTTATTCATATGTAAGTCATTGTTTAATGGTATATTCAAATGCGAATTAATTTACTTATTACCATTTATAACTCCCATAGCCACTTTACCTGTCATACGTTCAATCTTAAATTCAATTAAACATGCTTTGTTTCATTCCTTCTTAATTTCCTCTTGTCTCTCTTTATTTTAAGCATGTATTTGATTCTACCTTTTCTTTAATTCATAATATTCTGCTAATATTTTGCACCGACATTATTCCCATGAAAATAAATAACTGCCTTTATGGGCATCAGCATCAACTCTAATTGTATATGTTCCTTGCTCTGAAAGCGTCACAGTAAAAGATGATGTTTGGACATCGTGTCCCTCATAATCACAACTGACTTTATCATTATCTTTGGAAATATAAGCATTAATAGTTCCATCCTCTGTAACAAAGTCGACCAATACATCAACTGGCTCATCCTCATCTACTTTAATCTCTGTTTCCCTATAGCCAGTAAACTTTTCATAAGTCATTGACATTTTTGTTGGTGTATTATGCTCCTTGCTTTTTCTGACAATACCAGACCCTCTTGTACACCCTAATAGACCAAATAAAACAATAAATAATAGTAGCAATAAAGATATCTTTTTCACTTTTCCCTCCTGTTATGATATTTAATTGGTAATGAACTTTACCCCTCTACGAGATAATTCATATCCCCTAAATGATATATTTCAATCATACATTCTCGAAATATATCCCCTTCTGAAAAATATCCATTAAATTTTGATGTATTATAGCCATACGTCTCATCTATTAAGTTAAACTCAGCATTTTTAAACTGATTAATAAATGTTGTTAACTCCATTTTTTTACCAGTAAATGAACCTACATTTCCACATAGAACATTTTGATAATCAAGAAGATACACAAAACTAAAATCCCAATCTATCTTTTGAATTTCAATACTTCCGTTTATCTGTTCAAAGGGCTCAACTGTTCTTAGAAACCCATGCTGAAATTTCATGATAAGATTGTCTCCTATTACCTCAAAACCAATCACCACTCCATCATGTAGACTATAGGGTAAATTATTTATATTCTTGCGAACTACTTTCTTCATACTATTACCTCTTTTATATTTTAAAAATCTAGGATTTTCTTGTTATAAATAGATATACAACTCCTAATATTGATAATATTCCAAAAATTATTGTAAGAAGATAGGGAGATGAATTATAAGCAACAAACACTGATGTTGGACCATCTGCGCCACCAATAATTCCTATTGAATTGTAAGCGTTTAAATGAATTTTAAATTTATATAATGAAAGTAATGGTAACAAAAAGTTAATTGTTGCACTAACTACAGTTATTATTATACATACCAAGGTAAAGATTTTAATTGGTTTTTTGCTTTTCCACTTTTTCATTTTCTAACCACCTTCGCATCATTCTACTTATATGCCTTAACATCAAGCATTCTACTTTTAATCTTATTATCTAAATCTATATTTATATGGTACTCATTTTTAGAAATGCTAATATTTCTAAAATTCTTGAATAATTCCTTCAATTCACTAGTATCAGTATAATAGTGGGGAACATCTTCCTCACCTTCTCTTGAACCTATGAAAGTGTTTTTCTCTACTTCTTCCCCTAGCCCAAAAGAATCATCTTCCAATGACATGAAATCAACTAAAGCACATCCATTTTGTTTTAATACTCTATATATTTCAGAAATACTATTTTTGATTCCCTTAAGGTTATGATGATGAATTACAGATGAACAGATAATAGCATCAAAATAATCATTTTCAAATGGTAAGGCATTAGCATTTGCTTTTATTAAATTAACATTACTTATACCTTTCGTATTTATGTACTCTTTTAACCATTCAATTGCCTTTTCATTAATATCAATAGAAGTTACAGTAAAATTATTTTCTGAAAGATAGATACTGTGTTTGCCATATCCACATCCTACATCTAAAATTCTTTTATAACCCATCTCTTTAAATATTTTCATACTTTCTTTAAAAATAGGCGTAAATCCAATGTCTAACTTCCCATATATGTCTTTAACTGGTAAGTCAATTATATTCCAATCCATTAATAGTTACCTCCTGGTTAATTTTTCTACTAGCATATTATTAATATAACATATTAGTAATATAGATTCAGTAAATGTTTTATAATCTTTTTATTTAGCATAGACAGGAATTTCTGTTCTCCAATATTATTATTTTATTTTATTATTGATACCACTTTACCACCATTAATTTCATTTATATTTTTCTAAAATTACTATTTCACCTTTTTTTGAAAACAGAAAAAAGCGGTCAAGCCCTATCATAAAATAAATAGTCCTTTTATAATTTTACTTAAATACCCATTTTCCCTTGTCCCTGCAAATCCCCTTAACCCTTACATAATCTATACTTCTCCTACTACCTTATCCCTATCAACACCACTACTTTATTTTACTATTAACACAACTTTACCACCTAAAATTTTGTTTTTTAGTTTTCCAGAATTCATTTATCTCAATTTAAGAAACTTAAGAAACAAAAAAGTAAGGCCATGTACTATTAAAAAACAAATAATATCCTTACTTTACCTTACATATATTCCCTTTTACCTTGTCCCTTACTATTTCACACTCGCTTTTCATATTTTAACATTATTATTTCCTATCAAAAACTTAATCCTGCAATTCTTCAATGAAATAATATTTTATTTTTGATACTACTTTATTCGATAAAATTAAAGTTTTTCAACTTCCATTTTCTTCCAATATTTGTAGAAACAGAAAAAACAGCCCTAGTTCTTACACAATTTAAATAAAGTCCTATCACGATTTTACTTAAATACCCATTTCCCTTATCCCTAAAAACTCTCTTAACCCTTGTATTTACTTATTTCTCGTACTTCATTAACCCTATCAACATCACTACTTTATTTTACTTTTATAACAACTAATTAACCCCTTATTCCTACAGATATATTTCCTATCTCCTTTTTCCCTAATTCCTTAATCCTATCTATGTGCACTTAAAATTCAGTCCTCTCCCTTTTCAAATAAAGTCCTCACATAGATATCCCTCAAACCCCCATAAACACTGTCTTATTGTTTTTTTACATTTTTGCCTCTTTTCTCATTTTCCCTTAAAACTATCACTTTAAAGTCCTTGTATTTACTGATTTTCAGGGTGGATTTTTAAAATAAAGTCATGTCAGGATTAAGGAACTAGGACTAAGGATTAAGGAGGATTTGGTCCATTTATTCTTCCATTCTTATTTCCATTTAATTCTCTCTATCTACTGATTTTACTAGGGTTAAGGCTGGTGTCTATTTTCTTTTCTCATTAGTAATTCAAATAAAAAAACCATAGAAGAAAGGTTTTCCTTATGCCTTTTTCCTATGGTCTTTTACCTGATTTTAATTCTACTTTATTTACTTAAAATTGGGGTGTACTGATGCATTTACTTTTTAATAGTACTATATTTGGTTTATACAACTTCATTTCAACTATTATAACTCCACCCTACCCTCTAAGGCTCTTAGAAGGGTCACTTCATCAATATATTCTAAGTCACCACCTACCGGAATTCCACTGGCTATCCGACTTACCTTAATTCCCGCAGGCTTAATCAGCTTACTTATATACATTGCAGTAGCTTCTCCTTCAAGGCTGGAGTTAGTTGCAATAATAACTTCTTCAACATCCTGTTGAAGTCGAGTCATTAACTCTTTTAGCTTTATATCCCCGGGACCTATGCCAAGCATGGGGGAGATTGCTCCATGAAGTACATGGTATACTCCCTCATATTTTCCTGTCTTTTCATAGGCTGCCAAATCCCTAGGATTTTCTACAACCATAATCTGCCTTTTATTTCTTTTGGGAGATGAGCAGATGGGACATAACTCCCTATCTGTAAGAGTCAAACACTCACTACAGTACTGTATCTTCTTTTTGGCATCAACGATGGAATTTGACAATTCCATCACTTGATCCTCCGGCATATTTATAATATGAAAAGCAAGCCTTTGGGCTGTCTTTGCACCAATACCGGGAAGCTTTGAAAGCTCCTCTATTAACTTGCTTATCTTACTGCTATAGTAATCCATTAGAACGGGAATCCTCCCAAGCCACCTAATCCACCTGTAATTTGACTCATTACCTCTGCGGATTCTTCCTCCATTTGCCTTAATGCTTCATTGGTAGCTGCAACTATTAGATCTTCCAACATCTCAACATCATCCGGATCTACCACTTCCTGTGATATTTTAACGGATAAAATTTCTTTCTTACCTGAAACAGTAACGGTCACAGCTCCGCCGCCGGCACTAGCTTCCCAGGTTTTCTCCTCAAGTTCTTTTGTCTTTTCCTCCATTTGCTTTTGCATACGCTGTGCCTGTTTCATTAAATTATTCATATTACCCGGTATTCCTCCACCGGGAAATCCACCTCTTCTTGCCATTATATAAGCTCCTTTCCTTCATCAGGGTAATCTTTAAATTATATTATAGTATAAAGCCTCATACTCTTCCATAATTAAATCAAACAAATATATTGATTTTCTTATTCATATTCAATTGGAACCTTAATTATTTTTGTAAGATCAACAAGGTTATTAATATTTTCTTTATCCTTATCCAGATACCTAACACTAATTTCTGCCTGTTTTCCAAGCATAGCTGCTATAGCATCTAGGATAACTTTTTTATGTCCTTCTCTATCTACTAATTCCTTATCGAGAGGATCTGTCACCACAATCACAAGCCCTAGGTTATCATCAACACTTAATGTGGCACTGCGAAGAACAGAGGCCAGTGCAGGTGCTTTCTTAGAAATCTGAGAAAGCAAGCCTCTCCAGTTACCGGCCACTTTTTTTAAATCCTCAGGAAGTGCCTGGGGTAATATTTCCTGCTTTTTTATAGGCTCCGATTCTTCTTTTGGTGTTTCCACCTTATTGTCATCAGATTTTACTATAATACCTTGTTCTAGTTTCTCCTCTAAGGCCTTAATACGATTAATCAAGGCATCATAATTATGTTCCATCTGGGGCCTGCAGACTTTTATAAGTGCAATTTCCAACAGCACTCTCTTTCTGGAAGCATAACGAATCTGATTTGATAACTCTGAGAAGATTCTAATATATCTCATAAGTATATCTACTTCTATGGACTCTGCTTCCTGCTTTAATAGCAGCAAGTTCTCTGAGGATATATCAATTATAATTTCTGTTACATCCTCTGTTGTCTTAACCAGTAGAAGATTTCTAAGATACCAGATAAAGTCTATCACAAATTGTGACAGCTCTCTGCCGGTAATTTCCACTTCGTCAAGAATCTTTATACACTCTGATACATCTTGATTATTAATGCTTTGTAGCAGTTTGGAGAATACCTTGGTATCAACGGTTCCCAATACATCCAGAACATTATCATAAGTGATAGTCTTGCCCAGATAAAAAGAAATACATTGATCCAGTAAACTTAAAGCATCCCTTAGGGATCCGTCTGCCACCCTTGCAATATATTTTAAGGCCTTATCCTCTATTTCAATCTTTTCTTCATCCATCAGTTCCCTAAGTCGGTCTGCTATGATATCTATACTTATCCGCTTAAAATCATATCTCTGGCACCGGGATAATATGGTTACAGGAATTTTATGAACCTCTGTTGTAGCCAAGATGAAGATAACATAAGAAGGAGGCTCTTCAATAGTCTTTAAAAGGGCATTAAATGCTCCCGTAGAAAGCATATGAACCTCATCAATGATGTATACTTTATATTTACCTTCCGTAGGTGAATATCTTACCTCTTCAACAATCTCTCTTACATTTTCAACACCGTTGTTCGATGCAGCGTCTATCTCAATTACATTCATGGAAGTACCGGCTGCAATCCCTTTACATAAGCTACATTCATTACAAGGATTGCCGTCACTGGGGTTTTCACAGTTTACAGTCTTTGCAAATAATTTTGCCACAGAAGTTTTACCGGTTCCTCTGGTCCCTGTAAATAGATAGGCATGTCCTATTCTTCCGGACTTTATTTGGTTTTTAAGGGTGGTTACAATATGATCTTGGCCTTTTACATCCTTAAAGTTATCGGGCCTAAACTTCCTATAAAGTGCCATATATGACATAGATTGTTGCTTCCTTTCTAATCTAGAGGACGGTTAACTTAATTTATACCGTATCATTATATCACCGGAATATTCTAAAATCAAATATTTACCAGGCTGCTTAGTCCCCTATCTTTTTCTCAAAATGCTGATAGTCTTTACTGTTTTTCCACTCTCCGCCCCAAGTAAAGCCCCTTTTTATAAATGCCTCATAACAAGGATCATCTTTTCTTATATAATAAATGTTATCTATAGATCTATCCACATATTCTTCTGCATTTTCAGGTAAAATCTCCAACTTACCTTCTCTTGTACGAACGTACGGATTATATAATGGATTTATATCTATAGCCAATCCATCACTGTGGACAGAACGCTTACTTGTACCCTCTATAAACCTAAAGTTAAAGGCTGAAGAATTATTATCTTTCATTGATTCTAAATCATCGGCATTATAGTCATCAATAAGAAGCATTTTCTCAATAGGATATGAAATACTGTATAGCTCCCAGAAAATATCTATTACATCCTGTGCAATTGCCTTGTTTACAATCATTTCCCCTATGTGAGTTAGTCCGTCAAATCCTATATGAAGAACCCGTATATAACGTAAATCACTATAAGGAATATCGCAGTTTTCTTTATAGGATTTCCCGTTTATACGGTTTATAATTTCCTGATTTAATTCTTCCATATAAAATAATGACTTAAGACTCTCCTGATTAAGTTCTTCTATATCAATTTCTGTTCCGGCAGGATAGTCTCTATATTTCTTATTTAACTCTTTCCCATCTAAATGTTCCTCTTGTATATCTTTTTTCTCCACCACATTCACATCCCCTTTTTGGTTTATTTCTTTAATTATATTCCTATTGTTATCCTGAACCTTTAATTCATCCTGACCGGTATATTTATCACATGACCCCATGAAAAGACAAAGAAGGAGAATACAAAATAGCTTATGGCATCTCCCTCTCATATTAGTCCTCCTCTATTACATGAATTTCAAGATAATCAAAGTCAATAGGTTCTATGAAATTATCCTGGACAAATCTTGTCTTATCGTACCTTTTAAAATCAGCTATGGTTGAATCTAGCCATATGGGTTTTGGCAAATCAAAGGCACTGCAGATATCATCAATTGCTGAAAAAATTTTTTGGGTTCTTCTTAAGTTAGGGTTGTCATTGCTTACGACCATATCCTTAATCATTCTATTATCTTTAAATATTTTTGCCCATAATCGAAACATAGTATTCCCTTTCTCTTATTCTAAAATATGCAGGAAAAAGTTGCGTATCTTATTTTCTAAGTATATAATTACTATATATATTTATATATTTTCCGTTCTATTATATCGGAATAAAGATAAAAATAAAAGTATTAATATTAGATAAGAAGGTTTTAGTATGGATGGAAATACCCGGAGGGAAAAGTTAATAGAGATAATAAAAAATCGTAAAGAACCCATAACCGGTGGTGAGTTATCCCAAATCCTAGGGGTTAGCAGGCAGGTTATTGTTCAGGACATTGCACTTTTAAGGGCTGCCGATTATGATATTATATCAACTACCAAGGGCTATCTATTATATCAACATAATGAACCTACATATACACGGGTAATTAACGTAAAGCATTCCACCGATGAAATTGAAGATGAGTTATGTACTATTGTTGATAATGGAGGCAAAATTTTAGATGTTCATGTTATACATGAAATCTATGGCCGAATAGTAACAGACCTTATTATTCGTAATCGAAGTGATGTTTACGATTTTGTAAAACAAGTTAAAGAGAAAAAAATTGTTCCCTTAAAGGAGCTTACCGCCGGAACCCACAGCCATACAATTGAGGCTAATAGTGAGGAGATTCTTGATAGGATAGAAGAATCATTAAGAAAAAAGAATTATCTAATAGATTAATAAAAAGAAAGGACATGTTTTCTTAAAGCTAACATGCCCTTTCTTTTTTCATAATCATTCTATCAGTCCTTTAGCGTAATAACAGCATGGGGTTTACAGTTTGTCCATCTTCCATTACCATAAAGTAGAGATTACTACCTTCTACTGTATAGTATTTTGTGGGTTCATTAATAAGTCCTATAACTTCACCCTCTGACAATTTATCCCCAACCTGGTAGTTTACATCTTTAAGTTGGCCATAGACTAGGGAGTATCCATCACCAATATCCATGGTAACTGTTAATCCTGTTACGGGATCATCATAAATCTCTGTTATAACTCCGTCTGCTGCTGACTTAACCTCTGTACCCACCTCAGCATCTATAATAATTGCCGGGTTAACCTTAAACTGCATAAGAGTAGCATGATAGGTCAAGTGATCCATACTATAATTCATAATTACATTACCTTCCACCGGCCAAAGAAGTCCCTGTTGGGCATCAAAACTTAGGGAAGGTGAATTCTTAACTGTGCTACCGGTGGTTTCAACTGTCTGTGGCTGCTCATTATTATCCTGTTCAGCATCTGCAACCTGCACAGACTCATCATTTTCTGAAAGGTCAATTCCGTTTTCTTCCTCCCTCGTATAAACATCAAATTCTAGAAGGCTGTCATTGTTAGCAAGATTTTGACCTCCCCCAGTTTCACCAGATCCGGCTACTTCTTCATTATTAGCAACCTGATTTGATGTATCGTTATTATCAGCCTGAAGATTATTATTATTATCTCTGGCTTCTATGTTATTATCCGGTTCATTAAGATCCACAATATTTTCTCCCTCATCAGAATTTGAGGTTAAATTGGAGCCAATGAGCGCTACTGCAGCTATAGCGATAATACCGACAAATAATAACACATAATAACCTTTGCTTTTGAAAAATTCAGCTAACCTTTTATTCACTGTTATCACCTCTAAGTATATTCTTCTCAGATATTAATTTAATTATTCCTAAGTCATTACATGGATAAATAATTTTCTTTTTAAAATTAACATTCCGACTTATTTTATTAATATTTCCATTTCAAAATTTTTTAATCCTAATACAATACATATTCTTGACTTTTTTTATCAAAGTTATAAAATAATTTTGTAAGCGGATATAGTTTAGTGGTAAAACACGAGCTTCCCAAGCTTGGGATGCGGGTTCGATTCCCGTTATCCGCTTAAATAAAAACAAGGTACTACGCTGTTTTGAGGTGTAGTACCTTGTTTTTTAACTGTAAGCCATAAAAATTGAAAACTGCAAGAAAAAGCATGAGCCCTCTGGCGAAATGCCTTTTTCTTGTCAAGCCTTGCCATGTTTTTGGCAAGGCTTTGTTCGACGGTGAATTGATGGTTTTGCAATTTGCTTCACCCAATCCCTAAATTATTTGACCAGGTGCACCATCAAATATATATATATTCCATCAGATTTAACTTATGAAAACCCAACACTTAAAAGGATACATTTTATAAATATTTCAAGTGTTTTACCCTGTTCCAACTCCGATTCTCAATTTGTAAATGTATAATCAATAACCTTCTTACATTTCCCGACCATATTTAAACCGTCTGTAATAAATAAGAGCTTACAAAGTTCTTTTATTTATTGATTCACGCTATCCACATAAGTAAAAAGGAGTCATATTACATGCAAAACATATTATATGACTCCTTTTTTACTTTTAAGATTGTAGCATTAATATATTATATTAATTTATTTCAATAATATCTTTTTTAATTGTGCAAAATCAATTGCATCAACAAATCCATCTTGATTAAGATCAGCATTTTTTATTGATATGGTATCTTCATCCATACTTAGCAGGTATTTTTTGAGCAGTCCTAAGTCAATTGCATCTATCACACCATCTGTATTTACATCACCATATAGAATTTCTTCTTCTCCAGATGGGTCAACTCCATATACCTTAACATTCTTTTTATAGATAGGTATGTTATCTATTTCTTTATATGTATTAGTTAGCTTTGAAGTTGAATGGTCATTGGAAGAATCCCAAACTTTACCCTGATAATTGTAGATGGCAAATTGCACATAAGTTCTTGCATATAATTTTTCATCAGGGAAGGATATTTCTACATAATATATATTATTGTCTTTATCCCAAGGCATAACAGAAGAAATCTTAGCATTTGCTTGGGAATAATATATTTGGGTAGAGAATTTACTCGGATCAATTCCTACAGAAGCATACTCTGATAGGTCAAGGAAAAACTTAACGGTTAAGTCATCTTCATATTGGGGAGGTGATGTTGCAATATTATATAAATTAAGGTCAATAACAACTCCCTCATTACTGGTCTTGTATAGCTTTGCTTCGGTATAGTACTTTGTAGGTTCCCACTCAATGCCAGGTACTTCTTCCGGCACCTGACCTTGTCCAAAATATTTGGACATTCCTGCCAAGGCACCAACCAGCCCTGCATTATAATCTAGTCCTGTTTCCGTATAAACATACTCATTAATATCGTCAATATATTTGTCATTGATATCTGCTCCTCCCACAAGAGCACCATAGAGAATGTGTCTCATACCTGCATCTTTCTTTTCATCGGCAGGTGGTCCCTCTAGCATTCCGTTTGCAGCCCGATGATGGGGGTATTTTGGATATTTATCTCCAAAACCAACCACATAGGACATATTATTTGGATTTTTTCCTAGGATATAATCAATCTGGCTCTTTGCAAAGTCCAGATACTTCTTTTCTCCTGTTTCCTTATAATAAACAAGCTGTACAAAACTTTCCGCCGCAGGATACTTACATACTCCCCAACTGTCAAGATATTTTAAACCTCCAGGAGTAGTTCTAATTCTATTTTGCCAGTAATCCATATGATCTTCTGCAATTCTTCTATATTTGGGATTGTCTGATAAAGTGGCAAGCTTTACAAATACTCCTGTCAAAACATAATCCCAGCAATGGGTCCAGTGGTCGTTAAACATATTATCTCCACCGATATTTTTCTCAGCCATAAGTTTATCCACATTATCCATATAGGTCTTGTCACCGGTTGCTACATAAAGCCAAATGGATCCCCACATTAATTCATCCCGATAATCACTGGGCAGATAATAGCTTTGGCCCTTACTATTTCCCCTATAGGTCATACCAAAGTTATATAAGTCCTTAGCATATGTTAAGCATTTTGCCGCATATTCCGAATCCCTGTCCTTATAGATTATGGACATGATTGCCAAGGCTGCCGCGGCATCTCCAGCCACATCTGATCCGGGATTAGAAGGTGTTGCTACATAATAAGTAGGTCTGTCATAGGTCTGAAGTTCAGGGGGACCCCAGTATTGATGATCAACATCACCGTCCCCTACTTGATAATAAAATGTTGTCTTGTTAGGGAAACATTTCATAAAGTAGTCGCAAAAATGCTTTAGGATATTTAGCATATACACATCCTGGCCCTTTTCAATAAAAGTGTCTTCAAATTCATAATATGCCCAGGCAAGGGTAGAGGCTGAAGCACATTGGGGTAAGCCAAATTTCACATGATCTCCGCAATCATGAAATCCCCCTGTAAGGTCAAGCCCTACATCCTTTCCATCTTCGATGTGGCAGGGGCCACGCCACTTAATTCTGTTATTTCCCGCATCCGGTCCGCACCAGTTTGCCTCGTAGAAAAGAATAGATTTTGCAAATGCATCAACATAGTTGAAGTCCTGATTGTCTGCTGCCATAACAGGCTGTGGTATAACCCCAACCATAATTATGGCAGATAAGATAAATGCCATAACTCTTTTCATAGTACGCCTCCTTAAAATTGATATTTTTTGGTATATTTTTACTCTTTTCAAGTTCTATCATATAATATTTAACATAATTTTACAAGTATTCTTTACTGTATTTTACATTTTATTTCTCTACTATTTGTCCATAAAAAAACAGTAGCCCTTTAAAGAGCTACTGCTACTTTTTATATTATACCTAACCCAGTCTGACTAATCACAATCAGACATTTTCTTATGATTTTGAATATTAATTTTCTTTAGAAAATAGCATTTTTAAAGTTATAGCTGCTCCCCCAAAGATAAATATCAGCATCAATAAATACTCATACAAATTTCTCCTATGAAATACAAAACGGGTTCCTGCAATTATTGAGACTAATATAATGATTAAGCCAAGTACTGTAACAATCTTAGCAACTATGGAATCAGGATTAGCAAACATCCAGCATATTCCGACGATAAAAGGAACTATAACAAGACCCCCAGAGTTTATATGACCAATTCTAAAATTATAAAATCCTGTAGTAACTGTAACACTTGACATAAACCAATATAGACCTACAACCAGCATTACAATTCCTGCTATAAACTTAAGAAGACTATTATTACCCTTTTTCACACTACCACCCCTATTTATTTATTAACTTATATAAAAATTATACAAGATAATTTGACATATTACAACCAAATATACCCATTGCAATATTTAAAGCTTTATTACCAATTATAAATATATTAAAACATTTTGCATATTATTTTAAAAAATTACCAATTTATCTTGACATCTTATTATCATAATAATAATATCATCTTAATATTAAGTCTGTATTAATTATAAGGAGGTAGTAATTATATGAAGAAAGTATTGGTTGTTGTTGATATGCAAAATGATTTTATTGATGGGGCCTTGGGAACAAAAGAAGCCGTAAGCATTCTACCTAATGTAAAAAGAAAAATAAAGGAATACAAAGATGCAGGCCATACGGTTATATTTACAAGAGATACCCATGATAAAAACTATCTTCAAACTCAAGAAGGCAAAAACTTGCCGGTTGAACATTGTATAAAAGGTACCCATGGCTGGGCTATATCTGACCAATTAGACACCGCAGGTTCTCTTATTATAGATAAACCCACCTTTGGTTCCCTTAGCTTAATGTCTGTAATAACAACTAATTATCAAGATGCAGCGTTTGAATTAGTCGGTTTATGTACTGATATTTGTGTTATTTCTAATGCCATTATGATAAAAGCCTTTCTACCGGAAGCAAAGGTAAATGTTGATGCAGCATGCTGTGCCGGTGTTACACCAGAAAGCCATAGAAATGCTCTTAAAGCCATGAAAATGTGTCAAATTAATATTCTTAACGAATAGGGGTTATAAAATGATACAAATTAACGGTCAAAAAATTAATATAAATCATTATCCCGATGGCTCTTTGCTTTTAAAGTTAGCCATTTATGGTGATAAGCTAGAAATACAGTGGTTTTATAAAAATGATGCCGAATTATTTGTCCTAATATGTGCCGTAAAGCATTTAAGAAGGATTAATCCCGGGGCTAATATTTCTTTATATCTGCCTTATATTCCCCACAGCAGGATGGATCGTATACATAAAGACTGTGATGTGTTCACACTAAAATATTTTGCAGATATTATTAATAGTCTGGAATTTGATAAAGTTACCGTACTAGATCCTCACTCTAGCGTCAGTATAGCACTAATCAATAATATCCATATCCTTAGTCCCCTACCCTATATTAAGCATACTATGGATCTTATTTTGGATATGGAAGGACAGGCAGCTTTGCTTTATTATCCTGATTCTAATGCTGCTAAGAAATATAGCGAAATTATACCCCTGCCTTATTGCTTTGGTAATAAAAAACATAATTGGGATAATGGTGAGATTACAGGACTTGATATTATCGATAACTCCAATATTATTGCAGATCGTAATATTTTAATGATAGATGATATCATCTCCTACGGAGGATCCATGTATTATTCGGCACTGGCCCTAAAAAAGTTAGGCGCAAAAAATATCTATGCCTTTGCCAGTCATGTGGAAAACAGTATTTTAGAAGGCAACTTAATTGAAAGCGGATTAGTCAGTAGAATATATACTACAAAGAGTCTGTTTACCGGTAATCACAGTTTAATTAGTGTAATTCAATTATAACTAATTATGGATTATGCTATTTATTGCAAAGGGGAAATTATATGAATACAATACCGCTACTATTATGTGATTTTTATAAAACTGTTCATAGTGAACAGTACCCAAAAGGGCTTACCAAAATAGTTTCATATTTTACACCTCGAATGTCTAGGCTAATAGGTGAAGATAAGCTTATTATGTTTTAGAGCCTGTATTTAAAGACGGTGTCTGATTAAAGAATACACTCTTGCTGATATACGAAATAGATTAGATGCCAATTCAGGTAGTTTCTAAAACAAAAGATAAAACATTGTACTTAAATTTAGGAGGTCCTTATAATGAAAGAAACACATAACATAAGTGAAAGGGATTATTTAGACTCATATAGTATAAATAATTATGACAGGCCTTCCATAGCCACAGACATGGTGGTATTTACAATCAAAAGTGAAGATGCCAAAAATTATCGAAAACTATCTCAAAAAGAACTGGCCCTTTTATTAATCAAACGGGGAGAACATCCCTTTAAAAATCAGTGGGCTCTTCCCGGAGGTTTTGTGCGACAGGGAGAAACATTAGAAGAGGCAGCTTGCCGTGAATTAAGGGAAGAAGCAGGGGTAACTGACATTACCCTAACCCAGCTCCATACCTTTAGTGATATAGACAGAGATCCCAGAGGCTGGATTATATCTTGTAGCTTTATGGCCCTGGCCCAAGAGGAACGCTTTCGGATAAAAGCCGGTACCGACGCCATTGAGGCTGATTGGTTTTATGTAAAATTTGAAAAAATAAAAACTGAAAGTGATAATCTAGTTCAAGGTAAAATTACTAAAAATATTTATCAGCTAACTTTAAACGGTACAGAATCTAAATTAAGTGCTCTGATAGAAGAGAGAATTCAATATACATCAAAAAAAATAAATACCGAGTATATTATACTAAAATCAGAAGATATTGCTTTTGACCATAGTAAAATTATTGCTTATGCCATTAACACTTTACGTAAAAATATTAATAATGTTATGTTTGCTTCCCAGCTTCTTCCGGAATATTTTACTCTTACAGATTTACAAACTGTATATGAAAAGATATTAGGAAAAGAATTGGTGACAGCAAACTTTAGACGTAAAATATCTGACTATGTAATAGAAACAGGGCAAAAGGTTAAAGGAGCCGGTCATAGACCATCAAAATTATATAAGTGTAAATTTGAAGCCTTTTAATTTTCTCCACTTATAAAAACAATGCTGATACAATAATATAAAATAGTAGCCACTATAGGCTCTTTATAAAATTAATGTTAAATATTAGTGTTAAATATTAAATATTGTTTAAATTTGTCCTTATGTTCTTGCATATTATCTCATTTAATGTATAATTATGTATAATTAATTTGTCTTGTTTGAAATGGGATGAGCATGAAGAAAGATAAAATTTCATATTTAGAAAAGCTACGGAAAAAAGTACTTACTCATTTAATAATTATCATTGTAGCTTCCATCATTGTTGCTATAACTATAGGAATCATAGTATCTCCAAAGGTTAAAGCTATAAATATTGTATTAGTCATATTCATAATTTCTGGTCTTGTAACCTATTTTCTTTTAAACTTAATAACCGGATATAAAAAGAAGTTTAAAGACTATAAAGCTTATTATAAAAAACTAATGGTAGAAGAACCATTTCAAGAGACATTTGGTCATGTAAATTTTGATTATAAAAAAGGGATAGATAAAGATACCATAAAAAATACTGGTATAATGTCCTTGGGAAACCGTTATTATAGCAATGATTACTTGCAAGGTTCATACAAAGGTGTCCGTTTTGAACGGGCAGATATAAAAATTCAAAATCGTGTTTATACCGGTAAGCACTCTTTTACTGTTACATATTTTAATGGTAGATGGATTACCCTGGAGTTTGACGGAAATTATAATTTTAATTTGCAGATTATCGGAAAGGGTTTTAAACATGCATCAACCAAAAGTAGTTTCTTTAGAAAAAAAGAATGCCGTAGGAGTAAAATTGAGTTAGAAGATAAGGTTTTCAATGAATTATTTACTGTATATGCTCAAAGTGACCATGAGGCAAAATATATATTAACACCGGAATTTATTGACACCCTAAAGAATATGTTTTATGCAATTGACGGCAACTTTATGCTTGGCTTTATAGATAACAAGTTACATGTTGCTATTAATACCAATAAAGATGCCATGGAACCCTCCTTAATTAAAAATCTATATACTACTATTGACGTGCAAAAAGAAATTAAAATAATTATTAATATAATTGAAAAGATAAAACCTTCCTTGTATTTACAATTTAAATGGAATTTATAATGCCCCATATTATTACCCTATCAAGTCTACTGGGTATATTAAATAAAAAACCACCGGTACTACTACTTGTAATACCGGTGGCAATTTTTTTAACTTCTTTTTATAAATTCGTTTCTACATTTAGGACAAGTAATCATAATCTTTCCTTTTCCCTTAGGTACCCGTATCTTTTGCTTACAGTTAGGACAAGAATATATACGATATACTTTTCTTTGCTTAAACATATACTTTTGCTTATGCAACAACTTCTTAAGCTTATTCATATAAGCAAGATACAAGTTATTTTCCCTATATCGTCTGTCTATATTTCTTGAAAAAATTCTATAGTATCCGTATAGGATAGTCATTAAAGATATTATATAAAAAAAGTCCCTTAAATAAAACCTAGATATAACTAATAAAATTAAAGCCAGTGCAAATATAAACCTGCTTAAAGCATCTATACCGTAACGACCCATCATAAATTTTCTTAATTTATCCTTCATAATAATCCTCCTATAGTATCAAATCTTATATCTCTTAATTACTATAGTCAATTAATCTTTTCTTTCTTTTTATTAAAAAAATATAAACTGCTTCTGATTGCCTCCCATGTTACATACATAAACAACCTTATTCTTAATATAATATACCAATACTATTATTGTGGGGCGATTATGAAAAAAATTTTGTATAAGGTTGTAGCCGTCAGTATCTTGGTACTGCTACTTCCTTTTATAATGACTCTTATATTTTCAAATAATAATAAAAGAAATCATTCTTTAGCTTTAGAAGCAATGGGTTTAAATATCTACTATGAAAAAAACGGTACAAGGCAAAAATTAGATTTTGATCAATATTTAATTGGTGTTGTGGCTGCTAATATGCCCTCCGGTTATAATATAGAAGCTTTAAAAGCTCAGGCAGTAGTTTCAAGAACATATGCCCTTTATAACATTTCTCTCCTTACTGAAGATAACCCTAATAAAAAAGAATTTACCACTTCAGAGTTGGGATTGTCATATATAAGTCCGGAAGAAATGGAAACTTATTGGGGTAGTGAAAATTATTTAAAAAACTTCACTAAATTAGAAAATTGTGTCTATGGTACCAAGGATGAGGTTATAGTCTATAAAGATAGTCTGATACTACCTGTGTTTTTTGGTACCGGGACAGGATTTACAAGAAACGCCCATGAAGCATGGGGTGTAGATTTGCCTTATCTAATCAGCGTACCCAGTAAAGACGATGTAACCTCAATCCATTACTTAAAGATAACGGAATATGCCCCGGAAGAACTTATAGGACTGCTAAAGCAAGCATATCCCTCTTTTGAAAGCGGAGAAAAAACAATTTTTGAAGACATAATAATATCCGGCCGGGATAGTACCGGCTATGTAACAGAAATAAAGCTTGGCAATATATCCTTATCGGGTGAAGAATTTGCAAGAACCTTGGGGTTAAATTCAAATCATTTTTATATTGAGGACTATGAAGGTAAAGCCCGGATTATTTGCACCGGTGTAGGCCACGGCGTAGGCTTAAGTCAATATGGGGCCAATGCCATGGCAGAGCAAGGCATATCTTACGATAAAATCTTGACCCATTATTATACCGGTGTCAAAATAATTAATTTAGATAATACATAAATTAATAGGGATTGTTCTATGAACAATCCCCTTTCTTAATTAATCTTCTTAATCAAAGCCCTAAGTAACTTAACAGTATTATCAATGGCAATTTTCTCAAATTCTGTATAGTCCATCTCTGCACTATGATCAGCCTTATCAGAAATGGCACGGATAATTAAAAAAGGAATCTTATTAAGATAGGCAGCCTGGGCAATAGCCGCGCCCTCCATCTCAGTACAATATCCGTCAAAGGTTTTGATAAGCCATTCTTTTTTCTTAGAATCAGATATAAATTGATCCCCGCTTACAACTCTTCCTGTATAAACACCTAAAGAAGGAAGCACCTCTTTACATACACTTTTAGCTAGATTTAGCAAATCATTATCTGCTTTAAATATGGATGCCTCCATCCGGGGAATAACCCCAAGCTCATAACCAAAACCCCTTGCATCTACGTCATGTTGCAAGGCATCCGTGGAGATAACAATATCGGCTATATTTATTTCATTTCTAAGGGATCCTGCTACCCCAGTATTTATTACAAGATCAATATCATATAGGTCCACAAGAATCTGAGTACAAATAGCCGCATTTACTTTTCCAATACCGCTTCGAACCACAACCAATGGTGAACCTTCAAAACTTCCTTCATAAAAATCCATAGAAGCAATATTCTTAATCTTAACCTCCTGCATCATTTCCTTCAGTCGGTTAACTTCCTCATCCATTGCTCCGATTATTCCTATCTTTTTCATAAAGTTCCTCCAATAAAGTCATTTTAGTATATATATTCTAATCTTACTATATCAGAATTGCAATGCAGATTAAAATTAAATATAAGTTATTACTCTTTCCATCTCTTTAATGGAAATATCAGAGAAGCTGCATTTTTTATTGCCCAGTTTTTATAAAAACCTCCAATAAAAATCTAAGGTAGATTCTACCACATTAAAACATATTATACCATGCACTTTTCAATTATTCAAACGCTTGTTTGTATAGATTTGAAATAAATAACATGTTATACTCTTAAAAAGTATTTGCAAAAATTAATTTTGTAAGATAAAATGTAGTCGATTATGTATGGTAATGGACATGGTACATAAATTACTTAACTAAAAAATCCATGTACGATATGATTCAATCTAAAGAAAGGGTGTGATTCCATGGTATACAAGACCTCAGGGGTTTGCTGTACTGAAATTCATATCGACATAGAAGATAACGGAATCATTAAATCTGTTCAATTTCATAAGGGTTGTGCGGGAAATGCCAGCGGCTTGTCCCGACTCTTAGTAGGAATGAAAGTAGATGACGTTATAGAAAGACTTATGGGAACCACCTGCGGAAATAAAGCCACTTCCTGCCCAGATCAGCTGGCTAAAGCCTTAATGAAATGGAGGTCTTCAAAATGAAGCGTATTGTTTTAACCGGCGGTGGTACAGCAGGTCATGTTACCCCATGTATTGCTATGTTGCCGGCTCTAAAAAAAGAAGGCTATGATATTCACTATATCGGATCCTATAAGGGTATCGAACGGAAACTTATTAAAGAATACGATATTCCTTACTACGGTATTTCTTCGGGTAAACTAAGAAGATACTTGGATTTAAAAAACTTTACCGATCCCTTTAAGGTTTTAAAAGGATATTTTGAGGCTTATAAAATTCTTAAAAAAATTAAACCGGACATACTCTTTTCAAAAGGAGGCTTTGTAACTGTTCCGGTGGTTTTGGCCGCTAAAAGGTGTAAAATCCCTATTATTATTCACGAATCTGATATGACACCGGGTCTTGCCAATAAAATTGCAATTCCTGCTGCCCAAAAGGTATGTGTAAACTTCCCGGAAACCATGAATCATATTCCTCAAAAAAAAGCTGTTCTTACCGGTACTCCCATACGTAAGGAGCTTTTCTCCGGTAATAAGATAAAAGGCTTGGATTTTTGCGGTTTCACAGCCAACAAACCGGTTATATTGGTTATTGGCGGCAGTTCCGGGTCCAAGGTAATAAATGACGTGATAAGGGGTATGCTTCCTACTCTCTTAAGGGATTTTCAAGTTGTTCATCTTTGTGGTAAGGGAAACCTTGATCCGAAACTAGACAACCTAGAAGGATATGCCCAATTTGAATATATTAAAAAAGAGCTAAGTGACTTATTTGCTGCTGCAAACCTTGTTATATCAAGAGCCGGAGCAAATGCCATATGTGAAATACTAGCTCTGAAGATTCCTAATATATTAATTCCCTTAAGCCTAAAAGCCAGCAGAGGAGACCAAATCCTCAATGCAGAATCTTTTGAATCCCAAGGCTATTCCTATGTAATTAAGGAAGAAGATCTTAGTGTCAGCAGCCTAATGGAAGCAATTCAAACTGTTATAAATAACAAACACAGCTATATTGAGGCTATGAAGAAAAGCAAGCTTAATGATTCTATAGATGTAATTATGAACTTAATTAAAGAGACCCAATTATAAAATGATTAAATTTTAAGAGCCATTTATATTCCTACACAATGTTATAGTCCTTGTGTAGGAATACAATGGCTCTTTAATTAACTAATATGTCTTGCAATTTTATCGGCAAGTTCTTTTGCCTCACCATCTTTATATTGGCCCGGTGTCCATGTTATTTTAACTTTATCATCATGGTATCTTGGTATCAAATGAAAATGTATATGGAAGACGCTTTGTCCCGCAGCTTCACCATTGTTCTGAAGAAGATTAATACCGTCACATTCAAGTTCCTTCTTCATTGCCTTAGCCACTTTTTTCGCTACTATCAGTAGCTTATTTGCAAAATCATCCTCTAATTCAAAAAGGTTGGCAAAGTGCTTCTTGGGAATTATAATGGCATGTCCTTTGGCTGCCGGGGATATGTCCATAATTACCTTAAAAGCTTCGTCCTCATATAGCACTGATGATGGAATATCTCCACTTATAATCTTACAAAAAATACAGTTGTCCATAAAATCCCTCCTATTATAGTTCATCATGTTTTAATTGCAATTTTTAACATTCTTTGATAATATTATATTGGCGTTGTAAAAATTTTCAAAGAATAGGGTATATATTCAAACCCGGAAAGGAGACTGTATGAACCAAGAAATAAACCCTATTACCGAAGAGGCAATTCAAGCAATAATGGAAAAACACAAAAGGACAATTTCAATGTTTATTCATGAACTTAGAAATCCCTTATCACTTATTAAAGGGACACTTCAGTACATAGAGATGAAACATCCCGAAACTAAGGATTATAAATATTGGAATCAGATATTCGAACTTATTAATGATATGGAGAAGATGATATCTGATGCTTCCCTCCTAAACTCCTGTACAACCCTTAATATTCAAGAAAGTAATCTTTTAAGTTTAATACAGGATTTGGTAGATAATTATATGCCTCAAGCGGTTAATCAAAAAAAGCAACTTTATATTAAAGCCTCTCCGGAGTGTGAACAAAGTATTTCTTCCTACCCCTGTGATGCTACTAAGATAAAGCAGGCAATATCCAACCTTTTAAAAAATGCCTTAGAAGCAACAAATGAGGGTAATTATATAGAAGTACTTATAAATATTGACTCCACCAGTGCTCATCCCTTACTATCTATACAAATAAATAATAATGGCAAGCCCATCCCTGAGGATGAAATAGATGAAATCTTTAAACCTTTCGTAACCCATAAAAAAGGCGGAACCGGTATAGGCCTTGCTTTAGCCAAATTCATTATAGAAAATCATTTAGGAAGTATTAGGGTTTCTTCCTCTGATGCCTTAACCAGCTTTACTATACTTCTGCCCCTATAAAATTATTTATTTAAAGGAAAATACCTGATCGAAGCTACGAAGAGTTTTAAAATTTCCTTTTGCCGTAAGTTTTCCGGACATAAAGGCTCCTTGGAAGGTGATTTTCCCAAGAATTAGACTATTCATTACTTCCCTGCTTGTTTTTGCAATAACATCTGCATCGGCTTTTTTGCCGTAATAGCAATTTAGCATACTTCCGTCAACCTCAACTACCAGGGTTTTATTAATATCCGTAAGGTCAATTGCATAGGAGGCTTTAAAATCTTCCATGGGACAAAAATTTTCTTTTAAATTTGGAATAAATTCTTGATAGCTATCGTTATCCCCTGCACCCTCCAACATTTCCTTGTAAATCCTGGTAAGCTCCTCTATATCTTGTTTTTGCTTTTTTACATATACATCATCGGAGGCATAAATGGAAAGTTGCTCACTTTCTTGAGGAGTAAGTATCATAGAATTGCTTTTAAGCAAATTCTGCCTAATTACTATATTACTGGCAGGAAGCATCCTTCTTTCTTGATTTATAACCCTATAAAAGGATTCTGCTTTCTTTTCAATAGTTATAGCATACTCCCGATTTGTTTCAAATTCTAAGTAATCTTCTACGTAAGCTGATAAACCGTCATAGGTGACTCCCCCAAGCATACCCCAAGCCTGTATTAGGGTTAGTTGAGCTTCTCTTTCTCCATAGGTGCTGGCCGTAACTACCGGTAGCATGTATAACTTTTCTATTTTCTCCTTATCTCCATATAGCCAGCAAGCATCTAAAAATTGCTGCATTAAGCCTCCTATTCCCATCCATTCTACAGTGGTGGCCAGTATTACACCATCTGCATCCTTTAATGTTTTAGGAAGCATAGCAATGGAGTTTTTCTCTTCATACAAATTATATCTGCTGACATCGACCCTTAACTCTTCTAGCACTTCGGTCAGCTTATTAATTACATATATGGTAGGATCCTCAATTAAACCCCTTCCCCCATAATATATATTAATTTTCATATATTAATCTTCCTCCTGTCCGCTTTGGTATGTATAACCGCCCTTAGCCTCCATTTGCCTTTTTGGTTTTCCATATAAAAGAAAGGCTAAAATTACTCCTCCTATAAAGCCACCGATGTGAGCTACGTTATCAATATTGGCATTAGCAACTCCACCGTAAAGACTAAATACAGTAAATAAAACTATCTGTATGCTACTGGTGTTCTTTACACGACCTTTATTAATTAAGAGAATATATCCCATAGCTCCAACAATACCAAAAATGGCACCGGAAGCTCCTATGGACATTACAAATTCTCTTTTTAGCATATTATAGCTGATAGAAGAAAGACCTGCAATGATGCCGGAACCAAAATAAATAATCAAATACTTAATTTTACCTACGGCCCGCTCCAGATTATCTCCTACAAAAAACAAAACCAGCATATTATTTGCTAAATGTTCAAAATCAGAATGTAGGAACATGGAGCTTAGTATTCTGTAATGTTCCCCCTTCTCTTTTATTAAGTACCAAGAGAGGGCCCCCCTATGCAATACAAAATCAGTTTCACCTAAAATACTAGTATGATGGACAAGCAGATAAATAATAATGTTTATTACAATAAATAAGGTGTTAAATAATGTTATCCATTGTACCTTACGGTTATCGTCCTTATAATATCCCTTTTTATTAATCCCAGTATCATAAGATAGGTCATGGATAATATCTTCGACTATGCTTATTAATTCTGAAAAATATGGAGATTGATTTTCATAAACAATAAGCTGCCTATTCCATAAATCAATAATAAAATGATCATCCTCTTCTAGGCAGTATTGCTTAGCTTTCTTAGGCATGGCTGTAATAATAAGCCCTAAAAGATGTATATCTGAAAAACCAGCCTGAGTAAAATGATTTTTAACATTATTAATTATTAACTTATATTCTTCAACGGTTATTTCCTTTCCCGAAATAACACGAAGAAGCAGAACAATATCTGTACTAAAAGCATCCGCTCGATAAAATAAATCCATATTGCTAATCTTTATATTTAGCTTTAGATACCCTTGATCGGCCAGTTGTTTTATTATACCATCTTCTATCTTCATGATATTATTATCCTATCCTATTCTTTTTCCCAGTTAAAAGATCTATTAACGGCCTTACGCCAACCTTTTATAAGTTCCTCTCTACTTTTTTCGTCCATATTAGGTTCAAAGGTTTTAGATAAAGCCCAATTTTTCTTTATTTCCTCTTTATCCTTCCAAAATCCAACAGAAAGACCTGCCAAATATGCTGCACCTAAGGCTGTGGTTTCAATACATTCAGGTCTTAGTACCTGAGTATTTAAAATGTCGGCTTGAAACTGCATTAAAAAGTTATTAACACTAGCCCCTCCATCTACTCGTAAGGTTTTTAAGCTTCCATCTAAATCGCTCTCCATAGCTTTAATTACATCATATGTCTGATAGGCTATGGATTCTAGTGTGGCACGGATAATATGCTCTCGGTTACAGCCTCTGGTAATACCTACAATAGCTCCCCTAGCATATTGATCCCAATAAGGTGCTCCAAGTCCTGTAAAGGCCGGTACTACATAAATACCATTTGTATCATTTACTTCATATGCATATTTTTCGCTTTCAGAAGCAGTATGGATAAGTCTTAATTCATCCCTTAACCACTGAATAGCCGCTCCGGCTACAAAGACACTGCCCTCTAATGCATAAATGACTTTATCATCAGTACAGGCTGCTATTGTTGTAAGTAGCCCCTGCTTTGATTTAACCACTTCTTCTCCTGTATTCATCAATAAAAAGCAACCGGTTCCATAGGTGTTTTTAGCCTCTCCTTTTTCAAAACAACATTGGCCAAATAAGGCTGCCTGCTGATCTCCTGCTGCCCCTGAAATTGGAATCTCTTCTCCAAAAAGTGATTTGTCTGTATATCCATAAGTATAACTTGAGGGCTTAACTTCAGGAAGCATGGAATAAGGTATATTAAGCTCTCTTAATATTCTTTCATCCCATTTAAGCTTTTTTATGTCAAACATCATAGTTCTTGAAGCATTGGTATAATCTGTTACAAAAACTTTACCCTTGGTCAAATTCCAAATCAACCATGAATCAACGGTTCCGAATAATAGATTCCCTTTTTCAGCTTCTTTTCTTGCCCCCGGTACATTATCCAATATCCATTTGATTTTTGTAGCTGAAAAGTAAGCATCAGGAATAAGGCCTGTGGTCTCCCTTATATAAGGTTCTAAACCTTTTTCCTTTAATTCATCTATCATATCAGATGTTCTTCTACACTGCCAAACTATAGCATTATATATGGGCTGCCCAGTGTTTTTATTCCATATAATTGTAGTCTCTCTTTGATTAGTTATGCCGATAGAGGCTATTTCACCTGCCTCTATACCTAGCTTAGCCATGGCTTCGGTTGCAACAGATATTTGAGAAGACCATATTTCCATAGGATTATGCTCTACCCATCCGGCTTTAGGATATATCTGGGTAAATTCTTTGCCTGCCATGCTTTTTATTTTTCCTGATTTATCAAAAATAATACAGCGAGAGCTGGTTGTCCCCTGATCCAATGCCATCACATATTTTTTCATTTTATTACCCCCAATTATCATTACTCAAATATTATTATTATTGTAACATTCCTAACCTGACATTTACAATACATATAAATGACAAAAAAGTGATGTAAAGTACCCTTATTAATTCTATACATCACTTTTTAATCAAAATTAATTTATTATTTACTTATCTAATCTAAATATATACTTAATGCCTGCAATGGAAACTTCATCTCCACTTACAATCTCATGTTTTTTATAACAAGGCAGGGGTTTTTCATTTAGATAAGTTCCATTGGTGGAGTTTAAATCAGTTATGTAATACTTATCATCTTCCATGGTAATCTTAAGATGATATCTACTGACTACTTCCTTATCAAGTAGGTAGTCCACATTATTTTTATACTTTCCTATTACAAAAGGAAAATTATCCATTTCTATAATTTTATTGATTTTATGATTTATAGGTTCAAGATAACATTTACATACCCTAGCTTCATTTAATAAAACCGTAGGATTTAAAATATCACTATCATTATTATTTAGTAAATCCCTATTAGATTTTGACAAGGTTTCATCCAAACAGTCTTCAATTGATGCCTTTAAACTTATATCTTCTTTCCTTGGATCTATATATTCTTCCTTCCTGATTAGTTTTGTAAGACGATTTTTCTTATCCCATATTTTTCTTAATACGTATCCCATTATACATAATAAAATAAGTAATAAAACCATAAACTTACTATAGTCTATCCTAGTACCAAAAAAGGTATATATTAATTTACTTTTTATACTTAAAATTAATGTAAATATAAAACATAGACAACAAATACCTGTATAGATATAAGTTTTTAAGGGAAAATAATAATGTTCCTGATCATCCAATATCTTCTCCATCATAACCGGAATTTGCTCATTGGGGATTTGATCCTTTATGGCAGCTTCCGGTTTACTCTCTTCCCTTTCTCCCTTACCAATTTCTTCGATTTCTATCTTACTATCTTGCCGGCTCTTTTTTCTGATTACCGATAATAAATCTTCATAGGAAAAACTATCCTTACGACAGATTGCATATAAATTATATACTAAAAGAACCGCCTCCTTATCCTTATAATCAATCTTATTCATAATATACTCAATTAGATTAGCTATTTGCTTTCTGATATCTTTATTATAGCCGGGTACATAACATAAGTTTGCCTGTTCTGTAGAAATGTCTATATAAATATGAGCCGGTTCCATAACCAAATCATTTTCGTTTAAAAGAAACTCATAGGCCTGCTCCATGATTTCTATTAAACCCGTAAAAAGCTTATTTACTTGATTGAAATTAATGGGTTTTTTTTCATATATAATATCTAAAGGCTGTTTTGAGCTAATATCATAATAATACAGTATTTGACCATCAATGTTTCTTTGCTCAGGCTTTATTATACCGGTTATGGAATTTGCCAAAATCATACGGACACAATAAGCCTCTTCATCATTATTATCCTTTTTTTCTACTACCAAATAATTATTACGAAGATCTTTTTTATAACTAACCTCCATTGTTCTTCTCCTTTTGTTATTTACTGCCTTTAGCACAGCCACATATTGACTGACTAGGGAAGAAGTAGCTCGATTTTTTCTTTTAATTCATCAATGTTCTTAATCTTTTTACCTAAATCTAATACAATCTCAGAAATACGAACTGTACCGGCAGGGTAATGGAAGCTTCCTTTAGCCTCTATTACGAAAGCTTCTTTTTTTGAAATTATCCGGGAGATTGCTCTTATGGGAACTTGTAATTTTCCCTCAATCTTAATATAAATCTCTGATATGTTTGCTGATACTTGAATATCAGTAATCTTGGTGATTAAAAGACCTTTTGATAATTTATTTACTAGGTAATTTTTTATTTCATTTTTTTTATTATTTAGATTTCCTGCTGCATGATAAAAGACCCCTTGCCTGGCAATACTTTCATATGAAATCTTTCCTGTTCTTATATCAGACTCATGTTTTAGGTTAATAGATAATTTATGTATAAATTGATCTGCAACTGCCTGAACTCTACAATAATCATAGAAATAAAAGGACAGATATAAAACAAAAAATATGGTAAAAAGTATAATGGGCATAAGCAACAGGGCTTCTATGGTAAAGCTTCCTTGAATTTTCTTCTTCAAAAGTTCACTCCTTTATATGGGCTTTAAATTATCTCACTCCATACAGGGATACATAAAAACAAATATGAGATAAACATAAAAGGCAAAAATGGAATACTATTTTTTCTCCCTGCAAGACGAAATACTAAAAGAAACATACTAAATAATGCTGCAAATGCCAGAGCCAGGGCAAATAGCTCCAGATTACTCCAAAATCCTAATCCCATACCTGTTACACTTAAAACCAGACCATCTCCCATGCCTATTTTACCTTCTGTAATTTTACTTAATATTAATACTCCTAGTCCAAGAGATATCCCTAAGATTCTATCAAGTAAAGTTAATGCTTTGCAAAAGGGGATACATATGGATAAAAGAATAATACAAAGTATCACTATCCATAGGGATATTTTTTTAGATATAAGATCCTTAATGGCAACTACCATAAGAAATAAGCCCAATAAGACCCTTACTATAAACTCCCACATAATATAACCTCCCAGTATTTATCTTCCACATCGTTTACATGGGACCCTTTCTCCCACTTCTGTTATGGGGATTTTACTTACCCTTCTATTAATTTTTGGACAGCTCTTATCTTTGTGATATCGATTCCCATATGATGTTATATAATAAATTTCTTCTTGGGAATCTTCATTTTTTAAACAGTACTCACAGGGATAATATTTGCCTCCGTTTTTATTTCTCTGCCAAGTGGGTTTTCCACTGATGGCCTCAACAGATAAGCTAATATGAGAGCAAGTCCTATCTAGATGATATACGCTACCGCTGTCAGTTACATATACAAAGCTTTCCTCCTTGCCATTGTTTTCTTCAATAACTCTATAAAGGGCCGGAATCTTATGTCCGCTCCATCCCCGAAGCCTAACCCTTTGTATCATATCCATTTCATAAATTCCAAATATTCGAATTGGAATTCTGACCCGGTAGCGGGCAACTATATCTATGTCATTACTGCATTTAAATACCTGGCTGCTACTAAAATCTATCCCGTCAAATCCACCTACGATACAGGAATTATTAATTCTATCTAGATTGAGCCTGCTTTCAACAGCATATTTAATAGCCCCCTTATAAATAATAGTCCTGTATAATTCCTTAAATCCTCTTTGAATATTTTCTTCTAACAAAGCCTCATCAAAGGTTTTGCTATCACTTACATCATAAAAATCTGAGTATATATAGGCTGCCCTTGACATACTTAAGCCTGTTTCGGTAATTGCCTTTTGTAGCATTTCTTGCACAATAAATATTTGTATAAAGTACAAAAAAGCCGTGAAGAAAAATAAAAATATTGGCAATACCAAGGAGGCCTCTATAGTAAGGGAAGCATTTGCAATATACTTATTTATACCCTTTATATTTTTTGTTTTTTTCATTATACTCACTACCTGAATAAGCTATATTTTAGATGGCCTGGGGTGTCCGTTCTTCTAATTAAAATTTATTGAGTTTGCTAGCAAATGATTTCCTGGAGAGAGATACTTTATTTTTTTTGATTTAATAGAATTGTTAATAGAAGTGAATAATTATTTTTAGAAGAGCGGACATCCCAAGCCACCTGCATATGGCTTAGAAATCCTAGTAACTATAATCCCCCTGGACTATATAAATTTGATTAAAATCAGATTTTAAAATTTTTTTTAAAAATGACAGACTTGTAAAGATTGGCTTTATATGAAATACCGCCTCAGTCTCAAAGCCAAAAATACAATTGGAAATTCTAAAATTACTTCCATAGCGAAGATTAATATTTTCCTGCATTAAATCCATCATACGAAAGGAAAGCTTATCTAAATCCGTAAAATATAAGAATAAAGTTAAATAATCATTATAGGAAAATCCTTTTTCTTCTTTATAGGATGCGGCCTTTTTTTCTATGTATTCCTTATTTAACAGCAAAAGCTCTGCAAATTTAAGATCTACTCTTTTTTTTAAGATTGGAATTTCCTTACCCATCAACAGGGCACTAGTATCAATAAGCCCTGACCCAAAGGCTAATAGAAACATTAAGATACTCTGAGTAATTGTAACCAAGATAGGAAGTCCCATAAAGCCCACTAAGGTTGCTGCTATAGTCTTAGCCTCCTGCCATTTTTCCTTATCTGTCAAGATTGATGTAAAGTTAAGAAGGGTTCTGATCAGTATAATTTTTTTAATTATATCTTCTAGATTATCCTTATCTTTTAACTTTCCAAACAATAAATATTCCTTTTCATATGTCAGTACAGAAGGTTTCTTTGTCTCCTTACTTTCATTTTCACAGGGAAATCTATAAAAGTGCTGGTTTATATATTCGATTAACAAGAAGCGTTTTGCTATATTATCTATAGCCTCCTTTAAAAGACTGTCTATGCTATAATCTCCGAAACTTTGGAAGAAACTGTCTAAACCGGAATTTTTTCCCCCTAAATTTAGCTTATTTAACAAGGTTAAAAATGAAAATTGGTCATCTTCTTTAGATAAGCCGGCTGTTTTTGACGGCAGTTCCCCAAAATTACCCAACTCCTTGCTTGACATGGTCTCATAATCCACCACTAAGGCACATATCCCTTCTTCTAGAAGCTTCTTAAATTGGCCTATAAAATCAGGGGTTTTATCCTTATAGGTTACTAAAGAACTATAGTCAAGATTAAGATTTTTTGTCTGATATTCTTGAAGTATTCTATAAGTATTACTATAAATACTTTTTGCCCCGTCAAAGTCTTTATCTGATAGCTTTTTATAAGCCTGATCAAGGTTTCTTTCAGATTTTAAAAGTATTTCGTAATTTTTCTCAAGAATATCTTTCATCAAAGGAAAATTATATCCTGTTCCAATATCCTTTTGATATTTTTTTAATTCTTCTAAGCCTTCCTGTAAGCTTTCATAAATATCCTTGCTCAACTCTTCCTTTTTATTTTCTAGATTTTTTTCGTAGGATAATATTAGAGGCTGGGCTTTTTCTATGGTAATAAGGATTTGCTCTAACTGAAGAATTGCTTGTTTAACTGCTGTGATACACCCTGATATTAACTTATTAAGTTCATTTACCTTCTTTGTTATGGTTTCTGTACAGACTATAAGTTCCTTGTTATAATCAGCCATATTTGCTTCTATATCATCTGCAAATCTTTCAAGTTCCGATATTTTATTTTCTAAATTTAAAATATCTGCCTCTAAGTCGTCCCTGTCATCCATGTTTTTTGTTAACTGTTTTAAGAGATAAGTATTTTCTTCTTTCTCACCTTGAATTTTTTGAAGGCTTTTTTCTAAGTCTTCAAGATAAGTGCTAATTTCACTTAACTTTTGAAATTCCTTGTCCACGGTAACAAATAATTTACTAGGATTTGAGTAATATTTTTCTAAGGCATAAAATACCCTCTCATTATTAATTCCGGTACTTTCCATAGTCGGAGTTTCAAACATTATTTTTTTGGCAAAGAAACTTTCAATCTTAAGTCCTGTATTTTTTGATCTTACTAAGCCCTTTTTATTGGTAGATATACCGTCTATATATTTCATTAAGGCAAGAACGCCCTCATCTATGGCTAGGATTTCTTCTTCAACTTTTATTTTTTCTTCATAAAGGATACTAAGCTTTTTAGGCTGCTCCAATATGGAGGCTTTATTTAAAAAGAATTCTGCAATATCTCCAAGTTCTTTGTATTTCATATATTCAGTGATTTCATGAATAAATATATCTCCCCCATAATCCATAAGTCCGGTTTTGCTATTAAGCTTAAGGGATTCTATGGAAATTCCAAAAAGTTCAACCGGATTTACATTACTCTCAAGACCCAACTTTGGAGTTAATGTATAAGACATATACTCTTCTATTCTCCGAGTTATTTCATAATCACTGCATATAGGCTCACCATAGGATGAATCTAATCCCAGTAGATGATATTCATCCATAAAGGGGCCATAAAATTCTGCTAAAACCGAATCCATAGCAAGGGTTAAAGATCTTTCTGCAATAACCCTGGCAGTATGATGTCTTGCCCCTTCAATAATAGTCATAAGCAGGGATAAAATTAACAATAGTGTAAGACTTAAAAACACGGTAATTGAACCATAAAGATATCTTTCCTTTTTAAGAGTTTCCAAATTTATGCCTCCTACTTTTCTTTAAAAGGAATCTATAGCCTCATTAATCCTGTCAAATATATTGCTTATAATTTCCCCCAGTTGATCCCTAAAAATAATAACCAGACCAATTAAAACTACCAGTATTAAAATAATTTCAATTACCCCAACTCCATCTAGTTCAGTGTTTATTAACCTTTTTAAATTTCTTATCATTTTCTTCTCCTTTTATAAAAGTTTTACTTAAGACAAAATTACATACGAATTGAAATTATGGCCGGTACCATAATGATAATCAGTACTATAAAAAGCATTATTATCATGGGACCTATAAGTTTAGTGGATGCTTCTTCTCCGAGCCTTCTACTGATTTCTCTTCGAGTATGTAAAGCTTCCATGGCTTCATTGTTTAATAAGTCTGCCAGCCCTTTATTCCCCTTCCTTAGATTTTGAACTATCAAGGAAGTAAACTTCATATAGGGCAATAAAGCTACTCTTTTACCATATTGCTCATAGGCTTTGGCTTCGGGAATGCCTAGTTTAAGCTCATTTAAGGTCACCAGCATTTCCTCGTAGGCATATCTTATGTTTATTTCACCTTTATTTAGCTTTTGCCTATAATCCTCTGCAATTTTACTCCATGCTTGTTTTATAGTCATACCGGCATTTATTAAAAGAATAAACTTATTTATAATTTCCGGATAATCAAGTAGTAACTGATTATTTCTTAATTTCATTTTATTATCTAATTCTTTATCACAAAAAAACCAAATTAATATAGCGCCAGTTAAGCCTAATATAAAAATAGGCATGCTTATATTCTTTTCATCTCTTTCCCAAATTACTAAGTAATCTCCTATTTTTTTAGGCAAGCTCCATTTTTTATCCATAGCTGTGGCCTCATTTGTTTCGTCGATAATACTTTCAAGCTCACGCTGCAGTATATCCTTATTATCCATTATGGGAGGCACTATGGTTATGGGTATGATATGTTCTACCTTTCTGTCATGATAGCGAAGTATAGCAGTAACTAAGGTTTCTACTTTATCTTCCACCATATCCTCATTATGTATAATCCCTCTGCTGTCAATCAGCTTATAATCCTTAGGTATCCACTCAATACTTATACCTGTCTTAGGAATTTTCTTAATAAAGTTTAAGTTCCTATGAACATGGCTTGCTTCTTCATTTTCCCCCAGCATCTCCTTTTCCAAATAAGGAATGGCTATATTAAGCAGTTCATCCCACTCTTTATGGGAATATATTCGAGCTTTATTTTCTATAGTTATTTCATCTTCATAAAAGTCTTTTAGATCTTCTCTGTTTTGTATTTTATACCTTAACCGAATACGGTTATCCCCCTCTTCTTCTTCGGGCCGGATAAGATGATTATCAAAGGATACAGATTTATTCATATAACTTTCAATGGAAATGAAGAAAGATAGACTTGAAAATATAAAGATAATTAATAAAACCAGAGATGTTTTTTGATACCAATAGAGCCTTGTCTGATTTTCATGACCTTCTAAAACATATAGGGCACGGATATTTTTTGATACTTCCGATTGCTTTAGGCATTTTTCCTCCAGTCCGGCCCTTATAAGTATAAATCTAGCCATAGGATAAAGAAAATAAAGCCTATGTTTCTTTTTATCTATACTGTTAAATGTACTGCCCATTTGTCTTTTGGAGAAAAAAAAGAGAATAACAAAGAAAATTATAATGATTCCATATAACATATTTATATTCCTTATACTTCAATATCAACAATTTTATCGATTAATTTATAGCTACAAAGATAGACCCCCAATATAAAAGTCATTATAAGAATTCCAAAAAGATTATGATATAAGGGCTTTAACATTTCCGGAGAAGAAAGGGATAGATAACACAAGATGCCGGCCGGAACAATTTTCATTATGTTAGCTTCAAATTTTTTTGCAGCAATTAAGGTCACAATCTCTCTTTTTACCTCTATCTTATTACTGATTATATCTGTTGTAGTTTTTATAATCTTAGTAAGATCGCCCCCTGTCCTTTTTGCTGTAGAAAAAACTTCTGAAAAACTTATAATATCTTCTATACCACTGCGACTTGCAAAATCCCTTAAAGCTTTCTCAACCGGTATATTCATCTGAATTTGCTTAGTTATATATGCAAATTCATTTATAATCATTGCTCCCTTAGGATACATACTTTTTAAGTCTAATAATGCTTCAGTAAAGCCCTGTTCTACACTATATCCAGCACTTAATGCAGCTGACAGACTGTTAATTCCGTCTCTAAATTCAATATTTAACTGCAATTTTCTTTTTGCTATTATAACCTTTCTTTTCTTTTGGTAATATAAGATAATTAAAGGACTTAAGAAAATTATTCCTATAATACTCCTATAAAAGAGAAATCCTAATATAATTACCCCTATAAAACCCTCTATAATAATCCTTATACTTTCCTTTTCAATCATCTTTAGCACCTGCCTTACAGCTTTATACCTGCCCTGTCAAGTTTTTGGATGTTTTGCAGATTACCCGTCTTTTCCAATTTGCCAATAATCATATTTTTATCTTCTCCCCTTTCAACAAATGTAAAAATGGGATTTAATTTTATTTCACCATCTTCTAAATCCAGTACTTCTGTAATTTCCAAGACTCTTCTAGACTTATCTCTTAATCTTCCCAGGTGAACAATTATATCTATGGCAGAAGCAATTTGTCTGCGTATGGCCATAAGGGGTATATCTGCTCCCAGTAGTACTAAAGATTCCAGCCGGCTTAACATATCTGAGGGTGAATTTGCATGGCCTGTGGAAAGAGAACCATCATGTCCGGTATTTAAAGCCTGTAACATGTCAATGGCAGCCTCATCCCGCACCTCTCCTACTATAATTCTATCGGGACGCATCCTAAGGGAAGTTTTTATTAAATCCCTAATCGTAATTTCATTATTCCCTTCTGTATTTCCGCATCTTACTTCCAAACGTATTAAATTGGGGATATTACGAATCTGCAACTCTGCCGAATCTTCTATTGTTATAATTCTTTGATAATGAGGAATATAATTAGATAATACATTAAGAAATGTAGTCTTACCGGAACCGGTGCCGCCGCTGATAAATATGTTATAACCTGAGATTACTAATTTTTCTAAAAAATCAGCTGCTTCCTTAGTTATAGATTTATATTCTATTAATTGATCAATTGTAATGGGGTTTTTAGGAAACTTCCTTATGGTAATAACAGGTCCGTCTATGGCAACGGGAGGAAGTACTATATTTACCCTAGATCCATCCATAAGTCTGGCATCTACAATGGGCTTAGAAGCGTTTACAATACGATTAGACTGGGATACAATTTGCTGAACAAGATCTTCTAACTTTTCTAAAGATTCAAAACATTTATCACTGGTTTTTATAATACCATTTTGCTCTATAAATATATCCTTTGTTCCGTTTACCATTATTTCTGTAATTGTAGGATCTTCTATCATATCCTGAAGAATATCCAGCTTCCTTATAGAATTAAAAATATCCCTACGTAATCTTCTTTTTTCCTGCATACTGATAAAATTCTGTCTGCTTTTTTGTAGTAATACCTCATCTATAATACTTAACAACTCTTGGTCAGATATATCAGAGCTTAAATCTATACTGTCAAGCACATCCTGTTTTAGCTTCTCTTTAAGCCAGCCCATAGTTGCTCCTTTCCATAGATTTTACTTTTAGTATATTACATATGTTTAGCCATTTCTTTTGCCAAGGGTTTAATGGCAGATATACTAATTTCATGTAGAGGATTTGACCCGGCTCCTTGATATAAGCTTGAAAGTTTTATTTTACGGTATTTACATTGATGGTTTATTAGGCCTATAAGCTCCATCTGTCTTTCCCATTCTTTATATACAAATTCTTCATATGGAATGTCGCAAAGGGCAATATAGACATCAGTACTTCTATTTAGAATCTCCATGGAGGCTTCCGAATAAAATCCAAGATAGAAAATCACTAATTCATAATCCCCCTGCTCCTTAAGCATATCCATTAATCTTACTATATCTTCTTTGCTTAAAGAAAGTAAATCAAAACCATGGGATAATCCTGAAAGATAAGATAATTTCTCAGAATAACTTAGATAGGATTTCAGTTTAGTATCTAGACCTTCCTTACTTTCCTTTAGATAATATAAATACTCTGACATAGATTGACTTATAACTTCATCCCCTGTAATAAAGGATGTGGCTAACATCTCCATAGATATAAACAATACCTTATAATTATTAGATAGTTCTTTTGCCAAGAACCAAGCAAAAGTTAATTTTTCAGGTCCTGAAACCGGCGGATAGATTGATATAAATCGTACATCATCATAAGCTGCTTTCTTATTATTATCTTCAAGCCTTGTGTAGGATGATAAAATATCTGATTTAATCTTACTTGCAGATTGGTACTTATAAATCCTTTGATATTTATCCCTAATAGGCTTATTATTACTGCTTAGTAAAAAAATATATCTTACATTATCCAGTGATAGCTTATCTAAAAGAGCCTCCCCTCCATACAATAAGATTTCAAGCTTTTGATATTTTAAAAAATCAGTTAGGTGATCCATTCCAGTAAACAGTAATATCTCAAATCCTTCCCATTCTGACTTTCTAAAATACTCCATTAACCTGCTGGCATACAAAATCTCCGGGTCATATATAGCCAATAATTTCTCCAATACATCCCTCCTTTAATCCTTTTACATTTATTGGCATGTCTATAATATATCACATTAAAATCCATTGTCAATATATTCCTTATATTGACGGAATATTTCTGTATTCTTCTACAAAAAAACTATTTAGCAGGGGACATAATGCACAAAATTCAGCTCATGGAGTAATAAAAGGCAAGTCCATAAAGAAGAATAAAACCAGGCAATCCTAAAAACCCATTGGCTAATATAGTAATTACATTAACCCCAACGTTAACATTATAACCTCCCAAACCTATTATAAAATCCAACAAATATATACCTGCGGTTCCTAAAGAAGCCCTAAGCAAAAAATCTACTATTAAATCAGGTCTCTTCTTGGCAATACATATTCCTATAATAACTATACATACAAGTATAATAATAGCCAGTACAATCTTTTCCATAGCATCATTCCCCTAAATATATTACACCTATAATATCTATATACATATTTATCCATTTTATTCTAGTAAACAGAATAAATGATCAGTTTTTTGACTATACTATTAACAAAATATTAGGGAAAGTGATGGTGAAAATGAGATTATTCTCCAAGAAGAAAGCCCCAAAAGAAGATTTTTTATTGAAAGAAATTAACAAGACAAAGATGGCTTTAGAAGCAGCATACTCACAGTTTGAATACGTTGTTGACCCCGATTTAATTGACAGCTGCATCTATGAGCTTAATGCTATACAAAATCGATATAAATACTTGCTAAAGCAAGCTAAGGCCTCCGAAAAAAACTATATAGAATCAAAATCTTAAGGTAATATCATAATTATATGCAAAAAGAGTCTGTTTCAAAATAGTATAATCATTTTAAAACAGACCCTTTTTGTTTGCATATCTAATATGTAAAGCTTGTTATCCTTAATAATATTCTTTAATGTTTGCTTTCTTATGCAATAAATCCTCGGCTTTTATTAGCCGGATCAATAAATGTTTCATTTAAAGTTCCTTTCGAATAGGTTAAGCCGGCATAAAGCTGCTGAGTATTTTGCATAATAGGACCGCTTTTATCAGCCTTACTGACTTCTACAAATCCTACTAATAACTTCTGAAGTATAGATTTTGCATACTGTAAGCTTATAGGATTTTGTTTTACTATGGCAGTAATAATATGCTTATTGGTATACATATATAGGCTCTGTAAGTCATAGGAAATCTTGTATCTATAATCTAGGGATGACATAAGCTCACTTACACATTTTTGTGCCCCTCTAAGTTCCCTGTCAAACTCCCTTAGATTATTATCTTTAAAAAACTTCTCGGCCTCTTCAATTTTAGCCAAGGTTATTTCATATAAGATTACTACCAATTCACTTCTAGATGCCTGACTAATCCTGGCAGTAAATGATTGAATGGCCTCTTTATTCATATAATACCTCCTGTACTTATTCCATTATTCTAACATAATGCTTGATTATTGTTGTAACAAGGATAGTATATTTTGAGGCCTCATATTTGCCTGTGCCAGCATGGAGGTTCCGGCTTGTGCCAAAACATTTTTTTGTGTATACTCTGCCATCTCCTCAGCCATATCTACATCTTCAATACGGGATAAAGATTCTGTCATGTTTTCTGCTGTTACATCAAGATTGGATATGGAATGCTCCAGGCGGTTTTGATAGGCTCCCAGTTTTGATCTTATGGCCGAAACTTCATTAATGGCATTATCCAGTAAAGCAATTGCCCTTTGTGCTCCGTCAGCGGTACCTATATTTATTTTATCAATTCCAAGAGTCCTGGGGGTAACCCTAGGTATGCGGATTGACATGGTCTGACCCTCATTGGCACCGATTTGAAGATCCATTGGACCTGCATCTAGTACTGATACGGTTATATCAATGGATTTCTCCTCTTCACCAATTCCCCCCTGTGTGAAATCATCTTCCGGGCCATTTATTGTAGCATCTGTAAACTCAGTTTTTACCGAACCCGGATCCACTTCAAATATCATTTTAAAATTATTTCTGTCAGAAACTGTGATTTTATTACCGCGAATAGATACAGTAGCAGTGTTTTCAAAAAGAGATTCCGGTTTACCCTTATCTAAGTCTATCTCAGCTTTCGCATCTATTCCCCTGGCTTCTACACCTTTTACGGTTAACCCCAACAACTTGCTTAATTCCGGTTTATCACAATGTATGGTAATTTTCTGATCTGAACCGTACTCCCTGGATACAAAGATTAATTTATCTCCTCCGGCTAACTGCTTACTGGTATATCCGGCCAAATCATGATTAGTATCTGTATCAGGAACTGCATCACTATTTGCCGCAAACACATTGACATTTACACTATCACATACATCTCTTAATTTTTGGAATACCTCGTCTACGGTATCCCCTTCGTTTACCTTAACTGTTTCACCGTTTATATTAATAGAACCTGCCTCAGAAGCAGATATTTTTCTTGTTGTAGGTGTATAATCACCTTCACCAAAATCCACAGAACCACCTACCACTACTGCCTGTCTGGCATCCTGTGTAATTTTTATTGCATAGTTTCCGATTCCTACTGTATCTGATAAGGCAATCAAATTAACCTTATTATTACTGGAAAATGATTTTCTATCAATATTACCGTCTAGTAAAGTCATTGTATTAAACTCTGTATTTTCAGAAATACGGTTAATCTCTTCATTTAACTGATCGATTTCTGCTTGAATGGCTTTTCTATCCTCAATAGTGTATATTCCGTTGGCTGATTGCACTGCCAATTCTCTCATTCTCTGCAGCATGGACTCTACTTCAATAAGAGCTCCTTCTGCAGTCTGTATTACGGAAATACCATCAGAAGCATTTCTAGAGGCCTGTTCCAAACCTGAAATCTGTGTTTTCATTTTCTCAGATATAGCCAGTCCCGCAGAATCATCAGCCGCACTATTGATGCGATAACCTGAGGATAATCTTTTTAGGCTGGCATCCAGTAACTTATTGGTTCTTGCCAGCTGATTATTAGCTTTTAATGCAGAAATATTATGGTTAATTCTCATTCTTCTTCCCTTTCCTTTCTTTTTTCCTGGCAGCGAATTTTATAATTCTTCCTCAGCTGTTTTAATCATATATATTAAGGCTTTTGCAACCCTATACAAGATACGCTCAGTCTCAGGGTTGCTGCTTCCTTCCGATTCCCAGGTGTTTTGGTATCCGTATATGTCTTTGGCTGCTTGTTGCAGGTAGAAATTAAGCTGTTTTATTTCTAAATTCTCTTCCTTTAATAAGGAATTTAGTAAGTCTTCTTTAGTCTTAAGTATAGATATACTATCTTTATGGTCACAGGCAAAATATCCACTGAGGGTATTTTCCTTTAATCTAGCTTCTGCCTTGATATTTCCCAATTTGTCCGATGAAAGTGTAACTGTTACCTTTCCGGCATCAGATTTACCCCTTATAATAGTCAGATTAATATTAGTTAATTTCCCTGACATTTCTAGAGGAAGCTGATAAAATTCCCTTTTTCCTAAGGTTTTTATAAATTGCATCTGTAATCCCATATTTCTTAACTCATTAAGCTTAAAAGAATCTATATCATCTGCTTTTGCTTTTTCCTCAATAATATCCTTTGCCTCCTGCTCAAGCTGCTCATATGCCTCATTTATAGTCTTCTTGTCTATTAATTTATCGGTTAATTGGCTCTTTTTCTTAAGGTTTCTATGTAAAAGTTTTTTATAGACATCCATACTGTTATTTAAAATCTGCTCTGCCATTATTAGGTTACCTGTAGTACAAGGAATTTTAAAGTTATTGAGGAAATGAATTGCTTGGTCACAGTTTTCATATATTTTCCTTAACTGATTTAATTTTTCATAAAAATATGCCTGATCATCTCCTGGATTTGTCTCCATAGCCTTTATCTGATCAAGGAGCTTCTCAATGGGCATATTACCTAGGGTATCCCAAAGATTTTGCTGTGCTTGTACTTCTTCATCAGTATTATTTATATGAAGTCTTTGTAACTTTCCAGGATTCATCTCTTCTAAAAGCTGCTTTATTATGGACCTATGAATATTTCTTTGGCTAGCTTGCTCTGAAAATACCGCCCCTAATTGATCAGATATGGTTTCCTTTTCAAATGATAGCTCTTTTAGACCACCAAAATTATCATCAACATTATAGTCCATTTTTCCTTTTTTCATGGTCCGCAGGGCTGTTAAAAGGTTATTTAAGGTTACCTCTCTTTCTGATTTTATTACTGCACCTAGGGCGGCTCCATCAGATTTTTCAATTTGATATAGGAGTCTATAAATTCCTATATAGGCTTTTCTCTCAGCTTCTGATATTTTGCTTTCCTTTTCTAACTTGTAAAGATATGTGCTATACTTTTCAATGGATGAAAAGCTTTCTTCCTCCCTTATCTTATCAAGACGATAATTTAATTCTTCTATGGGAAGATCCATAGGATTAAGTCCGTCTTTTATAATTTTAACTGCTAAGGCAGGATTCATATTTTTTATTAAATAATTAACCTGAAGGTCATAAGCTTTAACCTCTTCTATTGCTTCTTTAGTAATCTCCATCCGGTTATATCCTAATATTCTTATGGCCCTTTTGTTATATGAAGTATCTTCAATACCCATTTCCTCCATAAGAGATTCCATATTATCAAAAGCCTTCTGGATACTGTCCCCATAATCTGTTCTTGGCTGTGTAAATAAGGCCTCGTATGATTCTTTTGCCTTTTCTAAGTCTATAAGGATGCTTCTTCCTGTACCTATAAGTCCTGATATAGTATGCTTTTCTATATCATAAAGAGTTGCTCCTAAAACATGAGCGGGTATAATTTTTAACTCTTTGAGACTTTCTGTGGTATTTCTTAATAAATTAATTTTTTCTTCATCGGCCTTAATTTCTGCTTGTTCTAACAGCTCCTTATAATAGCTTTCTTCTTCTTGCCTGAGTTTTTCAACAACTTCTTCTAAAGGCTTGGTGTCAATAGAAAACCCCTTTTTTTCAAGTCTTAATGCTGCTTCAGCTGTCATTTTTAATCGAATTTCTTCCAATTGTTTCTTAGCAGTAATAAACTTAACCTTTTGGTCTGCAGGCATCTTTTCATATTCCTGCTCTACATCTAATTCTTCTGCTTCTTTACTGTTTACTAAATTTTTTATATTAATTTCTTGCCTATCTTTTACAGAATTTATTATATCTTCATCATTAATGCTATGGATATCTTCAAGTAGCCTGTTTACATCCTTATCTTCTATATTTTCATCTAACAAAGGAACATCTCCGGGAAGGATTCCCTTTCCCATTCCCTTAAAAATCCTCTCTAAAATCATACCCTTATCATAATTTCTCGCCAGCTTTTCTAAACCTGTTATGTAATTTATATTTTCCTTTGATAAGGAAAGATTATTTTCAACCAGCCATCTGGCTTTATCTAGGGTGTCATTACTAAGCTGTATGCCTACTTTATTAAGAAAGTCGCTTACCTTAGGTATTAGCTCATCCCAATCAGCATCGGATAATTTATTGTTTGCCTCATTATTCTTACTGCTATATCTTGCCTTATATATATTTTCAATGGTGGGCGGCAAATTTTTTCCTATTAGATATAAAATATCTTTTTTCTCTATGTTTTGAATACTCTCACTTAAGTTTAATGCCTCTTTAATCCTATCCTTGGCTTCATCGCTAACAGGAATATTATAAGCTTTCATTTTTTCATTAAGTTCATCATCTGATATTTTTTTATCCTTGTTTTTAGGGGAAGCTTCCTCTTTTTTTTCTTTATTAATATTGTTAAAATCCTTAATCATCTTTATGGCCCCTGCCAGGGATTCAACCGTTAAATCCTCAACTTGAAATCCCTCATCTAAAAGCTTTTTATAATCCTGTTCTGTTAATCTATTTAAAATATCATTTATATGCTTTTTTATTTCTTGAAAATACTCATCTTTTTTTTGCAGATATATTTTTCTATTCTTTCTAGAAAGCATAAGCCCTCCATCTGTATCAGGGCCTTTTAAATAGGATCTAGGGCTGTTATTATACTCTATTTCTTTTGAACTAAGAGTATTATTACTCTCTTCCTTTTGTACTGCTGCCTTTATAGGCCTGGCCTGACGTAATATTTCCATAATAAGATCTATATCTGTGTTAGTAACAATATTCTTCATTTATTATCAATTCCTTCCAAGGAAAACTATTTGAATTTATGACAAAATCTGTTATAATGTTTAGGTCTTCAGTCTATATTTCGGCTTATTAAGGATAAAACTTAACAAATTCCTGTATATACTTAGGTAATATAAGTGTTATTCAAATTATGCTTCTTACAATAGCAATTAGCGAATAAACTTAAATTAACATTAACTTTAACCCTATCTGGAGGTAACTATGTTTAAAAAAATATTTATTCAAAAAAGACTAAAATTGTATTTGATATTATGCTTAATTTTCTTATTTTCTTTTTTTACTTTTGGATGTAATAAGTCTTCCGATATTGAAAGTCAACAAAGTAAATTTGATCAATTTATTCATAAGGTTTTTGTTAATGAGGTCCAAAGCGATGCCTTATCCCTTCATTACACTCTTTCCCGTCCTGAAGAGTTTGGAATTGAACCTTCAGAAGTTACTTTAGGGGAATACAGTATCATAAGATTGAAGGAAGAACTCATGACATCTAAGGAGTACTTAAAGGAGCTAAAAGAATTTGATTATGATTCATTAACTTTAGATCAGCAGCTTACTTATGATATTTTACATAATTATCTGGAGACAGAATTGGAACTGGGTAATTATTTATATTATTTTGAAAGCCTTGGTCCTACTACCGGACTTCAGGCTCAGCTGCCTATACTTCTTGCTGAATATAATTTTTATGATAAAGATGATATAGAAAGATACCTGGATTTACTTCCCTGTGTATATGATTATTTTGAGGATATAAGCGAATTTGAAAAAGAAAAGTCTGAAAAAGGCCTTTTTATGTCAGATGCCGTTGCCGACCGTATTATCCAACAATGTGAAGCCTTTATTGCCAACCCAGATGAGAACCTTCTTATAGAATATTTTGATGAAAAAATTGAATCTTTCCAAAACCTTACCGATGAAGAAAGAAAAACTTATAAAAATGAAAATAAAAAGAGAGTTCTTGAATATATTATTCCTTCTTATGAGCTTATAATAGATGTTCTTCAAGAATTAAAAGGTAGCGGAAAAAATAATGCCGGCCTATATTATTATCCGGAAGGTAAGGCTTATTACAAGGCCTTGGCTAAAATTAAATCCGGATCTAGTAGAAGCCTTAATGATATTATTAAAATGCTTGAAACTAATATTAATGACGATATTATGGAAATTACTAATTTAGCCATACTTGAGCCTTCACTTTTAAACACGGTGGAGTCCTTTACTGCCTTCCCTCTGACAGATCCCGAAACTATATTAGAGGATTTAAAAAAGAATATAGTAGATGATTTTCCGGAACCGGTTGATGTAAATTGTGAGATAAAATATGTTCATGAATCCTTGTCTGATTATTTAAGTCCTGCCATGTACTTGGTTCCGGCAATTGATAATTATACAGATAATAATATCTATATCAATGGGAATGACCTTGAAACCTTATCTACTATTTATCCTACAGTGGCCCATGAAGGCTATCCGGGACATCTTTATCAAAATGTATATTTTAGAAGCCTAAATCCCGCTCCCATAAGAAATCTACTTAACTTTGTAGGTTATGATGAGGGATGGGCCACATATGTGGAGTATCTTTCTTACTCTTATGCAGGGATAGATCCAAAACTTGCATCTTTATTGGAGATAAACAACAGAGTTCTTCTTATGATACATGCCAGGGCTGATATAGGTATTCATTATGAAGGATGGACTAAGGACAAAGCCGTTACATATATTAGCCAATATACCGGTGATATGGATGTAGCTGAAGCTATTTATAATAGACTTTTAGAGGAACCTGCTATTTATCTTCCTTATGCAATAGGGTACCTTGAAATTATAGAATTGAAAAATATTGCCCAAGAGAAACTGGGGGATGATTTTAATCTTAAGGAATTTCACAAATTTTTGCTGGATATCGGTCCCGCTCAATTTGGAATAATTGAAGATCATATTGAAGTATGGTTAAGTAATAAAGAAATTGCTAGCAAATAATTTATTTAATCAATATTTTAAGGGGCAGCCAATTTACGGCGCCCCTTAAATAATTTTTTGTTATATTAACTAATCTCTGCTCCTGATGGCATGGGTCTTTCGGGAATCATTAAGGATAAATTTCCTTCCAAATCTTCTGCACAAAGAAGCATGCCTTCTGATACAAGCCCTGCCAGTTTTGCCGGTTTTAAGTTGGTAACAACCATAACCTTTTTACCTACCATCTCTTGGGCAGTATAGTGACCCTTAATTCCGGATACAATCTGTTTTACCTGGGATCCAATCTTAACCTGAGAGCATAAGAGCTTCTTAGATTTTTTTACTTCTTCACAGGCAATGATTTCCCCTATTTGAAATTGCAACTTAGCAAAATCATCGTAGGTTATTTCCGGCTTAGCTTCTATATCTATAATATCCTTACTTCCTTGACCTGCCTGGTTTTCTTCTACCTGTTCTTCTTTTTCCTTACTTTCTTCTACCTGTTTTAAAACCTCTTTAATATCCAATCTGGCAAATAATATCTCAGGCTTTTCGGTTACCCTTGTTCCTGAAGGATATAGGCCAAAATCATTTATTTCTTCAATGGATCTTGCCTTGGCTGAAAGCTGAGATAATATTTTATCTGCTGTCTCCGGCATAAAGGGTTTTAGAAGGCTTGCACCTATACAGATACTTTCTACTAGGTTATATAAAACTGTGGCAAGACGTGCCTTCTTTTCCTCATCCTTGGCCAAAATCCAAGGCATAGTTTCATCAATATATTTATTACAACGTTTAAAGAGATTAAATATTTCACTGATTGCATCGGCAACCCTAAGCTTTTCCATTTTTGCAATAACCTTGCTTGGTGTTTGAAGTGCCAGTCCTTTTAACTGCTCATCAACCGCTTCTACCACCTTACCGTCACTAACTATTCCCTCAAAATATTTATTTGACATGGATATTGTACGATTCACAAGGTTACCTAGGGTATTGGCCAGGTCAGAATTAATCCTTTCAACTAAAAGCTCCCAGGTAATTGTTCCGTCATTATCAAAGGGCATCTCATGAAGAACAAAATATCTTACGGCATCTACCCCAAAGATTTTCACAAGATCGTCAGCATAAAGGACATTTCCTTTTGATTTGCTCATCTTATCTCCGGAGCTGCCCTGTAAAAGCCATGGATGGCCAAAAATCTGTTTTGGAAGAGGTAAGCCTAATGCCATCAAGGTAATAGGCCAATAAATGGTATGGAATCTTAATATATCTTTACCTATTAGGTGTAAATTAGCAGGCCAGTATTTTTTAAATTGCTGGCTGCTGTTACCGTCCACATCGTATCCTATACCGGTAATATAATTGCTTAAAGCGTCTAGCCAGACATATATAACATGTTTATCATCAAAGTCTACAGGAATACCCCATTTAAATGATGTTCTAGAAACACATAAATCCTGAAGACCCGGTATAAGGAAATTATTCATCATCTCATGTTTTCTAGATTCAGGCTGAATAAACTCTGAATTTTCCTTAATATGTTCTATTAAACGGTCAGCATATTTACTTAACTTAAGAAAATATGCTTCCTCCTTAGCAGCCTGTACTTCCCTTCCACAGTCCGGGCATTTTCCTTCCTTTAGCTGTGATTGGGTAAAAAATGATTCGCAGGGGGTACAATACATACCTTCATAAAATCCCTTATAAATATCTCCCTGTTCATATAACTTCTTAAAAATCTTTTGAACCTGTCTCTCATGATCCGTGTCTGTAGTTCGAATAAATTTATCATAGGATGTGTTCATTAGATCCCAGATATTCTTAATATCTCCGGCTATTTTATCTACATATTCTTTAGGACTTATACCGGCCTCATTGGCCTTTAATTCAATTTTTTGACCATGTTCGTCCGTACCGGTCTGAAAAAATACATCATAGCCTTCCCAGCGTTTAAATCTGGCAATACTGTCAGCCAATACAATTTCATAGGTATTGCCTATATGTGGCTTGCCTGAGGTATAAGCTATGGCTGTTGTAATATAATATGGCTTTTTACTCATAATCCTCTTCCTTTCTTAGTATTATCATAAGAATATGTGATACTTCCCATACGATAAAAAACTCCCGTCTTTAATATTTAAAGACGAGAGGACTTCCCGTGGTACCACTTTAATTCACCTATGTTTCGCAATCATAGGCCTTAGTCGCTGCATATAACAGCCTAGCATAATAACGGATGCTGCCGTCACAGCCTAAGAATTTCTTCCTCGGTGTGCTGCTCCGAGACCATCTTCGTCAGCTTATGCAAATCTCCCCTTCTCAGCTACCGGGGTTCTCTGTCGATTGCTCCACTGATTACTCTTCTCTTCATTGCATTTATCTTCATATTTATGTCAAAGTATATCATGGGTTTTTTGCTTTGTCAAACATTCTATAATCAGTTATAGGTCTAAGTTATAACTATTTAAAGCTTTTGTAATACTATATTAATACAAAAATATAAAGTCTATGATATAATGTCAACGATATACGGATTATACCATATTATGTTAGTTAAAAGGAGATCTTATGAAATCACAAAAAAAACCACTTAAAATTTGCATATTTATATCTAAGTTTTTCCTTCTTATGTTTATTTTATTCTCTTTACTGATGGGATGTAATAAAAAAGATAATAATCAAGCTATTGTTGATGAAAATACCAAGAAGGATTATCCGGATACAAATTCCACAGATGATGATAAGAATCTTGATGCCGAAAGTATTAACATAGAAAATCCCATAAATTTTATAAATCCTGAGGGAAAAACACTAGATATCAGAATTATGACTCCTAAAGGTTATAGCCGCATACCATCATCTTCAGATGAATTAACCGGTTTTATAAGAAATCTTCCATTAAAAGATGATGGAAGTAAAGTATTAGCATATAACAAAAAACCCATTAAGCACCAAAAAAACCATGTGGCAGTCTTTGATATAGATATAGGAAAAAAAGATTTACAACAATGTGCCGATTCAGCCATGCGAATATATGCCGAATACTATTGGTCCTTAGAAGAGTATGATAAAATTGCCTTTCATCTTACTAACGGTTTTTATATGGAATATAACAAATGGAGAGAGGGCTATCGTATAAAAGTAGACGGTAATAATGTCACTTGGGTCCATTCCACTTCCTATGATGATTCATATGAAAACTTTTTAAAATATATGGAGAGGGTCTTTACTTATGCCGGAACCCTTTCTCTAACCGCAGAAAGCAAACCTATACAACTTTCTGAACTGCTTCCCGGTGATCTTCTTCTTGAGGGAGGAAGCCCCGGCCATTGTGTTATGGTTGTAGATATTGCCACTGACGAAAACGGAAACCGCTGCTTTTTACTGGCCCAAGGTTACATGCCGGCACAGGATTTTCATATACTTACAAATCCCCTCCATCCGGAAGATCCTTGGTATTATGAAGAAGAAATGACTTATCCCATAGTGACCCCTTCCTGGACTTTTCATGAAGGAACACTTATGAGATGGGCAGATTTTAAATTAGAACAGTTGTATCAAGACACAAGTACTACCGATGAGGATCGAATAACCCTTCTTGCTGTGGGAGTCAATTAATCTACTCTCTAAAAAGCAAATAAGATTGGCTAAAAAGGTGCACCCCTACAAACTCACGTTTTAGCCAATCTTATTTTATTTAATCTACCCTCTCGCTCCCATACTTCGTACCTCTGGTAATACCTTCTCCTGTATAACCATATTTACTTTAACAAATTTTAGCTGATTTGTCAATACTTATTTAATTTTTTTGTAATTTATCTAACATATTGCATAAATATCTTAATACTATATAGGATTAACTATGGTATCCATTGGGATTTTTGCTTTGCCAATTATATGAATCCCTACACATTTGCTCAATATCCCTGACTGCCTTCCAGCCCAGTTCTTTATTGGCTTTAGCAGGATCTGCATAGGATATGGCTATATCTCCCGGCCTCCTATCGGTAATAACATAAGGTAACTTCTTTTTGCAGGCCTTCTCATAGTTATGAATAACCTCCAAGACGCTGTAACCTCTTCCGGTTCCTAAATTATAGGTAACCAGCCCCGGTTTATCCTTAAGTTTTTCAATAGCTTTTATATGACCGATAGCTAAGTCTACCACATGTATATAATCCCTTACACCGGTTCCGTCAGGGGTATCATAATCATCTCCAAAGACATTAATCTTATCAAGTACACCCATTGCCACCTTTGCAATATAAGGTACCAGATTATTAGGAATGCCATTGGGATCTTCCCCGATTTCTCCACTTTCATGGGCTCCGATTGGATTAAAATATCTTAGAATTGCAATATTCCAACTATTATCAGCAGCATATATATCCCCAAGTATTTCTTCTATCATCAGCTTAGTTCTTCCATAGGGATTAGTAACTGATAAAGGAAAATCTTCTGTTATAGGTACTGTCTGGGGGTCACCATAAACCGTTGCAGATGATGAAAATACTAAGGTCTTAACCCCGTACTCTTCCATTACCTCCAATAAATTTATAGTTCCTGATACATTATTTTTAAAATACTTTAAAGGTATTTTACAGGATTCTCCCACTGCCTTTAATCCCGCAAAGTGAATAACTGCATCTATTTTTTCTTCTTCGAAAATTTTTTGTAGAGCACTTTTATCTAAAATATCATTTTCATAAAACTTAATTTTACGATTTGTAAGCTTTTCAACTCTTCTAATGGATTCCATATTAGAATTACTTAGATTATCTACAGCTACAACTTCATACCCACAGTTAAGCAGTTCTATATTTGTATGACTTGCTATATACCCGGCTCCACCTGTAACTAATACTTTCATATTATTCTCCTTTATATACTTTTTCATTTCATAATACTTTATATTTCCATAGATTTCAATAGTTAGGCCAGTTTTAAAAAATAACTTCTTATATTTCCAATTTATGACATGGATTCCCCCTATGTAATTATGTTAAAATAAAGACTAACAAATTAACCTTAAACATGGATATATAAAAAGGAGTTGACTATGGGAAAAAAAATTTCCTTAAGGTATGTCCTTCTTTTAAGTACTCTAATATTTAGTATAAGTTCCAAGGGCTGTTTAAAAAAGGATATTGATCCAAATCTAGAAAATGATATTTCTTCTATGTCACATATTAATCAGGCTTACTCTGAAGCTGACATTTTAAATAAACCTAATAAATCTACAAAATCAAATTCTTCCTCTAGCAAAAAAAATCCCACTGTTAATAGCGAGATTACCTTAAATGTAAGGGGTATCAGTATATCTCTAGGAGAAGAAGAAAAAAGCATATTACATAAACTAGGTAAACCAAACCGTATAGTAAGTACTGAATATGATTTTAATTATTATGTCTATAATAATGATTATAGCAAACTTTTATTTGTGGCCATTAGGGATAGTGAAGTGGTAGGATTTTATACAGACTCTATAGATTTTAATTTTATGGGTATAAGCCCCCAATCGGATCTAAATTTAGTAAATAAAATTCTTAAAAAGGATTTTACTATGGATTTTATCCTAACCCATAATACTCATTCTTACTCCCTAGAAATTTTTATGGATGAAGTAGGAACAAATTATGTTACGGGAATATCCCTACTTACTGCTGATATTAAAGAAAATAAATCTATGGATGAAATTACAAACCATATAGAACTCTTAGTATTTGATCTTACCAATTCCATTCGGGCAAGAAACGGCCTTTCCACTTTGTCTTGGTCATCTACTGCTGCTAATGCTGCTAGAAAGCATTCCACAGATATGGCTATAAACAGCTATTTTAGTCATTATGATAAATATAATAAAGGCCCCAGTGATCGCCTAAATGAGGAAGGAATAACTTTTCAATACCTAGGTGAAAATATCATTGCAGGATATGGAACAGCTATAATTTCCACCCATGCCTGGTTCAACTCCCCTGATCACAGGGAAAATATACTTAACAAAAATTTTAGAAACTTAGGAGTAGGATTTACATACATAAAAGACAGCGATTATAAAACATATATTACTCAATTATTTTACCGCTAATCCTATAATATAAAGACCTTATAATAATCGGGCTTTTAGATAATCCTTGATTTGTCAGGGCTTTATATGTATGCTTAACTATGGGAGGATTATTTATGAAAGAGCAATTATTTCATAAGGTCTGTGATGATATTATAGGCAGAGAAAAAGACTTTATGGGTATAGGAACTTTAAGTGAAAAAACCGTACATTCTGTCCTAAAGAATTATTATGAAGCCAATGAGTTAAATCATGAAGTAAAAATAGAAGGATTTGTAGCAGATATTTGTAACGGAAAAGAAATAATAGAAATTCAAACCAGAAGCTTTGATCGCTTAAGAAAAAAACTATCAATTTTTTTACAGCATTTTCCCGTAACTATTGTTTATCCGGTTCCTTATATTAAATGGATTCGTTGGATTAACCCTGAAACGGGAAAAATTTCGTCACCAAGGAAATCACCTAAAAAAGGCAGTCCTTATATGATTTTTCCTGAATTATATAAGATAAAAAATTTTCTTAAGCTGCCAAATCTAAGGTTTAAAATAGTACTTTTAAATATGGAAGAATACCGTATCTTAGACGGATGGAGTAAGGATAAAAAGAAGGGTTCCACCAAATGCGACCGCATTCCTTTAGAAATGGTAGATGAAATTTATATATCAGGGCTTGAGGATTATAAACTTCTTATACCTAAAAGCCTGGGAGAAGAATTTAGCTCAAAAGATTTTAAAGCAGCCTCAGGTCTATCAAACAATGCCTCATCCATAGCTATGAATATTTTAAATCATGTGGGTAGCATTCAAAAAGTAGGAAAAAAAGGCCGCTTGTATATTTATTCCAGAAGTATATGATATAATTATTAGAAAATATATGCCTAAAAAATAATAAGGAGGACACAACATACAGACATGAGTACAGAAAATATAACAAATACAGATGATAGTAATCTTTCCATGGATGATTTTAAAGAGGAGATAGATAGATCCTTTAAAAAAATTTCTGAAGGGGATATTATAAAAGGAACAGTCATTGGTGTATCTGACACTGAAGTTTCTGTAGATTTAGGATATTACGCCGAAGGTATTATTGGGCTTGAAGAATTAAGTAATGACCCTAACTTCTCCATAAAGGATGATATAATCGTAGGGGATGAAATATCAGCCATGGTTATAGGTAATGATGACGGACATGGTAATATACTTCTTTCAAAGAAGCGGGCCGACGACATTATTGCATGGGATAAAATTATGGAAGATTATGAAGCTAAAACAAAAGTAAAAGTAAAAATAGGCCAGGCTGTAAACGGAGGCCTTATTACTTATCTTTATGGTATCCGTGCTTTTATACCTGCCTCTCAACTGTCTTTAAGCTATGTAAAGGATTTAGAATCCTGGGTTGGAAAAGAGCTTGATGCTATTATTATTACTGCTTCTAAAGAAAACCGTAAGCTGGTTTTATCTGCTAAGGAAGTAGAGATAGATAAGGCTAATAAAGAAAAAGCACTAAAGATTTCAAATCTTACTAGAGGACTTGTAACCACAGGACTTGTTGAAAAAATTGTACCTTATGGGGCTTTTGTAAATATTGGTGATGGCTTGTCTGGCCTGGTCCATATATCCCAAATCTGTGAAAAGAGAATTAAGTCCCCCAATGAGGTAATTAAAGAAGGGGATAATGTAACCGTTAAGATTATAGATATAAAGGACGGTAAAATTAGTTTAAGTATGAAAGAGGTTAAAGCCAAGGAAGAGGTTATCGAGGATGTAGAAGATACCCAGTTTGTTTACCAGGCTGATGAAGAGGCAACTACCAGCCTTGCTTCCCTATTAAAAAACATTAAATTATAGTATATAAAAAAGGTGCTGCATTTACTTATTAAAATAAATGCAGCACCTTTTTTATGCTCCAAATCCGAAAAACATCCTATTTCTACCGGTCTTTTTAGTTTCTTTCTCTTTTTTTCTTTTATCCTTTTTACTATTGCCTTCATCTACAATTGTTCCAAGGGATTCAACTATTTCTGAATTATACTTATCTTCAATTCCATAATTTTTTACTTGATTTGAACTATAATTTTGAATTTCCTCATTTATTGAGAGCATCTTTCGATCAAGATAAGCCACCAGTTCTGAGCATTCTCTTAATTCTTTCTGTATATGATCCGGTGCATTTCCCTCAAATTTATAGTAAATCTTATGTTCTAGGCTGGCCCAAAAATCCATGGCAATTGTCCTAATCTGTATCTCAACCTTAGTGTCTACCGTCATATTAGAAAGAAAAACCGGTATGGTTACAATCATATGATAACTGGTGTATCCATTAGGTTTAGGATTAGCTATATAATCCTTAACCTTTAATACTTTAACATCACTTATTTTAGATATTAAATCAGCAATACGATATATATCCGATGTAAAAGAGCAAATCACCCTAATTCCTGCCACATCATTAACGTATTTTATAATATTCTCTACTGTTAAATCTCTTCCATACCGTTTTAATTTATTTGCTATACTCTGGGGAGTTTTTAATCTGGATGTAATATGCTCAATTGGGTTGTACTGATGAGCCAGCTTGAATTCATTGTTGAGTATCTCCAGTTTGGTATTAATCTCCTTTAATGCCGCATCATACAGCATTATAGCCTGGCTCCACTCCTCTGCCTCATTATACAAGATAGGTAGATCCATTCAATCACAACCTTCTTTGCTATATATTTTATACAAAATCATCCTGTCTTATTAAGCATGTCTTGTATAATTAGTATAGCATGAAATTATGAACAAACCTTGAAGTTTTTAAATTATTAATCAAAAATTAATATTTCATCTTATTTATACTTTTTTATTTTGTGAAAAATATGGTTGACAATTAAAATATTAGTAGATATAATGATGGAAGACTATTACAGAAAGTGAGGTAAAACATATGAAGTTAATAATCGGTAATAATAATAAGTGCATAATAATCTCTTTGTGTGGAAAAACCTCATGGAACTGTAAAAATTTAGGTGGTATATAATTTGTCTTTATATGGGTATTTATAGGGACTTTATATAACTATATTTTTGCTTATTAGCCGTGGTTTTTCAACTACGGCTTTTTTGATTTTATAATTATAATTTAAAGGGGGTTTATACACAAAAATACTTGTTACCGAAGATAAACATCTTAGGAATGCAGGAATGGAGGAGTTATGAATAAATTGTCTTATTATCTAAAGAAATACTGGTATGCCTATGCCTTTGCCCTACTGTGTACCATAATAGCTGTAGTCTTGGATATGGTATCACCACAAGTCACTAAAAACATCATAGATAAGGTAATCATAGAAGGAAAAACCGATCTGCTTTTCTCCTTATTATCTATGATATTATTTATTGGACTGGGAAGAGCTGTGTTTACCTATGTTAAGGAGCTTATTTTTGATACCGTTAGTTCAAAAATAGGCAGCCAACTTAGAAAACGTCTGTTTACCCATATCCAGGGATTATCCATTAGCTTTTTTGATGAAAACAATACGGGAGAACTGATGTCTAGGGTAAAGGATGATGTTGACAGGATTTGGGCCGCTACCGGTTATGTAAGTATGCTAATTTTTGAGGTTACTATCCATACGGGAATTGCATTATTCTTTATGTATAGGGAAAGTGCCAGCTTAGCAATTATTCCAACTATTGTGCTACCTATCGTAGGTGGCCTTGCCATTTTAATGGAGAATAAGTTGGGGAAAATATATGAAAATATCAGTGAACAAAATGCAAAGCTTAATACTGTAGCACAGGAAAACTTAGCCGGTGTCCGTACTGTAAAAGCCTTTGCTAGAGAAAAATTTGAAATTAATAAATTTTTATCCCACAATAAACAATACTATGATTTAAATATGAAGCAATCCAAGGTGTTTATTAAACTATATCCTTATTTTCAGCTGATTACAAAGCTTCTTCCCATGTTTGTAATTTTATTTGGAGGAAGACAAGTAATTAGGGGTGAAATATCTCTTGGTACTTTGGGGGCCTTTACAGAGTATTCTATGAACATTGTATGGCCCATGGAAATGCTAGGCTGGCTGTCCAACGACTTAGCTGCAGCATTTGCTTCATACAAAAGGATACGAAAAATTTTTGCAGAGGAAGCTAAAATTACCGAACCTGAAAATCCGGTTATCCTTGATGAGGTAAAAGGTAGTGTCGAGTTTAATCAAGTATCCTTTAATTTAAACGGTAATGATATTTTAACTGATATCAGTTTTAAACTAGAAGCAGGAAAAACCATAGGAATAATGGGTACTACAGGAGCCGGAAAAAGTTCAATTATAAACTTACTGCAAAGATTTTATGATGCTAGTCAAGGTGAAATTCTTCTAGACGGTGTTAATATTAAAGACTTATCCTTAAAACAGTTAAGAGGAAGTATATCCTTAGTAATGCAGGATGTATTTTTATTCTCTGATACCATTAATGAAAATGTTAAATTAGGTAAAAGGCCTTGGGTTAAGCAGGAAGAGGTAATTGAAGCTGCCCATTACTCTCAAGCCAGCGAATTTATAGAACGGATGGATGATGGTTATGATACCATAATCGGAGAAAGAGGTGTGGGCCTATCAGGGGGACAAAAGCAGAGAATAAGTATAGCCAGAGCCTTAGCTAAAAAGACCCCTATCTTGGTACTAGATGATTCTACTTCTGCCCTTGATATGGAAACTGAACATCTAATTCAAAAATCCCTAACCGACATTAAGGCTACAAAGATAATTATAGCCCACAGAATATCGGCTGTAAGAAATGCAGATGAAATTATTATTCTGGAAAACGGTAAAATCAAGGAAAGGGGCACCCATGAAACCCTCCTTAAAGAAAAGGGATACTATTATCAAACTTATCAGGCCCAGTACGGTGATTATATATCCGACTCCGGTAATAGGGAGGTGACTACATGTCTATAAATGCAATAAAAGAAGACGAACATATAAGTTCTGTCAGTAAAAAAGATACTTTAGTACGCTTGTTTAAATACCTTTTAGCATACCGTTCTACAATTTTTTCTGTTATATTAATTATGCTAACAACTGTTGCAATCTCCATTATTAATCCTTTGTTAATTGAACGTGCCATAGACGTCCATATAGCTAATAAGGATATAAAAAGATTGCTGATGCTAATAGGTTTTGCCTTAGGATTAAACATTATATTTATTCTACTGGTCAAGTTAAGAATGTATTTGATGGCCAAAATGTCCAACGACGTATTATTAAGAATAAGGCAGGAGTTATATACCCATATTCAGAAACTAAGCTTTAACTTTTTTGACAGCAGACCAACCGGTAAGATCCTGGCCAGAATTATCGGGGATGTAAATTCCCTTAAGGATGTTCTTTCAGACAGTGTTACCACTCTTATACCTGATTTTGTAACAATTGTCGCTGTAGTTATTATTATGTTAGTTAAAAACTGGAGACTGGCTCTTGCCTCCTTAATAAGCCTTCCACTGATGCTATGTGGTCTTTGGTTTATTGAAACAAGATCCCATGTCAGATGGCGTATTCATAGGAAAAAAAGCTCCAACCTAAATGCCTTTATCCATGAGTCTCTTTCCGGTATAAGAATTATTCAAAGCTTTACAGCTGAAAATGAAACCGAAGAGGATTTTGACCATCTACTAAAGGAACATAGAGGCTCCTTTATAAGTGCTATTCTTATTAATGATGCCTTCTTCTCAGTGGTAGATATAAGCTGGGGCCTTGGTACAATTGCTATGTACTTTGTAGCAGTTAAAGTTTTAGGTATAGGAGCCGGCAATGTGGGAACCCTTATATCATTTGGTATGTATATAGGTATGTTCTGGCGTCCCATTATGAATTTAAGTAATTTCTATAATAAGATAATAACTAATATTTCCGGAGCCGAAAGAATCTTTGATATTTTAGATACCAAGCCGGAAATAGAAGATAGGGCAAATGTAATTGAAATGCCTGAAATTAAAGGTGAAGTTACCTTCGAACATGTATCTTTTGCCTATGATGAAGATACACCGGTATTAAACGATGTAAGCTTTGTAGTAAAACCGGGAGAAACTATTGCCTTAGTAGGTCCTACAGGGGCAGGTAAAACCACTATAGTAAACCTGATAAGCAGATTTTACGATGTTCAGCAGGGAAATGTATATATAGACGGCTATAATGTTAAGGATGTATCCATTGAAAGTTTAAGAAAGCAAATGGGAATCATGACTCAAGATAACTTTCTTTTTTCAGGTACTGTTAAGGATAACATTAGATATGGCAGGCTTGATGCCAAGGATGAGGAAATTATTGAGGCCGCTAAGGCTGTCAATGCCCACGACTTTATTATGAAACTAAAAGACGGCTACGATACTGAGTTAAAAGAAAGAGGCAGTGGACTATCAATAGGTCAAAGACAGCTAATTGCTTTTGCCAGAACCATGGTATCCATGCCTAAGATATTAATTCTTGATGAGGCTACATCCAGTATCGATACCCATACTGAATTATTGGTTCAACAAGGTATTGAAGCACTGCTAAAAGGCCGTACCTCCTTTGTCATAGCCCATAGGTTATCAACCATAAGTAAAGCAGACAGAATCTTTGTTATTGACAAAGGAAAAATTTTAGAAGAGGGTACTTCTTCTGAATTACTGGCTAAAAAAGGCCTATATTATGATCTTTATATGGCTCAATTTAAAAATATTTAAGATAAAAAATATTTAGGGTGTCACAAAGAAAATCTTTGATGACACCCTCTTAAATTATTAAAACTTTCTATTTGGTATGGTTATAATAAAGCTGGTTCCCTTGGTAAATTGGGTTCGGACTTTAATTTTTCCTATATGGGCCAGAATAATTAATTTGGCAAGGGACAGACCCAGTCCATGGCCGCTAATATTATGATTTCTTACATAATCAGATCTGTAAAATCTATCAAAAATATGTTCAACATCCTTTCGGGTCATACCTATACCGGTATCTTTTACGGTTATTACGCAGTCACCGTTTTGATTTTCACATAGGATGGTTATTTCATCTCCATCATTTGAATATTTTATTGCATTATCAATAAATATTCGAATTGCCTGTTTTAAAGCCTGCTTGTCCCCATATACCACAACATCTTCTAATATGGGACTATTTATTATTCGGTTAGGGGTGGTAAGCTTAGTTTCTTTTATCATATCCTCTACCATAGGCCTCATATTAAAACGCTTCTTAATCAGCTTTAAGGTTTTTTTATCATGCCTTGATAAAAAGAGCAGCTTTTCTACCAGATCCTGCATAGACCGGGATTCATTTTGTATAGCTTCAATTGATTCGGCCAATACTTCTTTATTTTCACTTCCCCAGCGGTCTAGTAAATTAGCATATCCTTGTATAACTGCAATAGGGGTTCTAAGTTCATGGGAGGCATCTGAGACAAATTGCTTTTGACTCTCATAAGAAGTTTCTATCCTATCTAGCATTTCATTAATTACATTAGCCAGATCTTTTAATTCATTTTGAGTACCTTCTACATTTAATCTTTCACTATGCAGATTATGGACTGTCAAGCGATTTGCTGTTGCTGACATAATTCTAATGGGTTCAAATAATTTTTCATCACTTTTTCTTCCTTTTTTTATTATCAGCACAACGATAATAATATAAAGAACTATAAGTTTCCATAGCATGGATAGAAAGCTTCTATAGCTTCCTGTTAAATCATACTGAAAAGTAGCTATATAAGAGGATTTTTCAGTGGTAAATTCTTTATCTTCATTTATTACTAATATATTCTTATCACTTTTAGTATCAAAATGTATTCCATGAAAAAAAGCCTTGTCAGAAGCGGGAAGATATGCAATATCATTATAAACCTCTTCATTAGTATTTATATCAAGAAGCTTCATGGAAAGCCCTTGCATATAATAGGGATTAATATATGCACTTTCATCCTCTTCTTTGAAAGAAGTAATTATATCATTAGCCATATCACTAAAATTTTCTTTTTCAGCATACATAAAGATAAGGAATATTCCAAACATAAGTAAAAGTCCATGGGTAATAAGAAGTTTCAAATATCCCATTGATATCCTAAACATTATTGACAACCTAAAATTGCTCAGAAATTCCTCTCTTTTTTTCCGAATTGGAAGGATAATCTTAACCAATATTCTACGTATAGTCTCTAAAAAATTGTCCCAGCTCATATTATCCCTTTCTATCTATCATATCCTAATCTTTAATGATATAGCCAACACCGCGGACAGTAGATATTAAGTGAATACCATACTTTTCATCTATCTTCTGTCTTAAATATCTAATATAAACATCTACAACATTGGTATCTCCAAAATACTCATAATCCCATACATGATTTAATAACTGCTCCCTACTTAAGACAAAATTCTTATTACGAAGCATATATTCCAAAAGCTCATATTCCTTTTTGGTAAGGACAAGCTCATCATCTTTATAATAGGCACTGCGGCTGGCCAAATTTAGTTTTAAATCTCCAACCTGCAAGGTTTCTATTTTCGGCTCTTTCTGATTTTTCTTCCTATTTAAAGCAACCCGAATTCTAGCCAGTAATTCTTCTATGGCAAAGGGTTTAGTCATATAGTCATCGGCTCCTGTATCTAATCCGGCCACTTTATCAGAGACATCATCTTTTGCAGTAAGCATTATAATAGGAACTTGGGATTCTAGTCGGATTCTGCGGCATACTTCTATACCATTTAAACCCGGCAACATTATATCCAAAATAATCAAGTCTACATCTTCATTTAAAGCCTTATTAAGACCATTTCTTCCGTCTCCACAGATTAATACTTCATATCCTTCATGTTTTAATTCCAGCTCCAAAAATCTGGCAATTTTTAGCTCATCCTCAATTATCAGTATCTTTGCCACTTGGATTTCCCCTCCTTATATGGACTTTAATTTCTAATTATATATAAGTATAATTGTATCGGTAGCTTAAGTATTTTTCAACAGGTCTATATTAGAATTCCATTAGAAATATCAAAAGAAGGCAGAAGATAAGGTATCTAATTACCTTTTTTCTGCCTTCTAATGTCAGCTATAACTTAATCTATACCTAAAAATATATGTCTAATTTATATAATTATAATACGCTTTTAACTGCTTTTACCACATTATCTACTGTAAAGCCAAATTTCTCAAAAAGAACATTGGCAGGAGCAGAAGCACCAAAGCTATTCATGGCAATAGTAGTTCCGTCTAGACCAACATATCTACCCCATCCGAAGTAAGATAGAGCTTCTACAGCCACTCTAGCTCTTACATTCTTAGGTAGGATACTTTCTTTATACTCCTCAGATTGCTGCTCAAATACATCCATAGAAGGCATGCTGACTACTCTTACATCAATACCTTCCTTTAATAATTCTTCCTGAGCACCAAGACCTAATTGAACCTCTGATCCGCTTGCAATAATAATAGCATCAGGCACTTCCTTCTTAGAATCTGAAATAATATAAGCACCCTTTAATGCTTCTTTAGAGGAGCCTGCTAACTGTGGCAGATTCTGACGGGACAAAACAAGTGCTGTAGGAGTCTTAGTGGATGTAATAGCATAATACCATGCAGCAATAGTCTCAGTAGCATCTGCAGGACGGTAAACAGTAAAATTAGGCATAGCACGAAGCATTGCTAACTGCTCAATAGGCTCATGGGTAGGACCGTCTTCTCCTACACCGATGCTATCATGGGTTAATACATATGTTAAAGGCATTTCCATAAGGGCGGACAATCTTGCCATGGGTTTTACATAATCACTAAATACAAAGAAAGTAGAAACATATGGTCTTAGTCCACCGTGAAGGGCCATACCGTTACCTATACCTGCCATGGCCAGTTCTCTTACACCAAAATGTAGATTACGGCCTCCATAATTATCTTTAGAGAAAGATTCCTCGTCCTTCATAAGGGTCTTTGTAGAAGGTGCAAGGTCTGCACTTCCACCGATAAAATTAGGTAGATGATCTTTAATTCTATTTATTACTTGTCCTGAAAGATTTCTAGTAGCATCAGCCTTATCATCATATGCCCAGAACTCTTCATTATCAATCAGATGCTTTGCAGCATTCTCATCATGATACTGATCCCATAATTTTTTCATTTCAGGATATTCTTTGCAATAACTCTCAAAGAGCTTATTCCATTCTTCTTCAATCTGTGCATTCTTTTTAGCTATAGATTTGTAATTTTCATATACTTCTTCAGGAACCTCAAAAGGAGTATCACTGGGCCATCCCAGATTTTCTCTTAAGGCTTTAATATTATCAGCCCCTAAAGGTTCACCATGGGCACTGGCCATTCCTTCCTTAGGACTACCATAACCAATCTTAGTTTTTATTGTAATCATGGAAGGTCTTGTAAGATCTGCCTTAGCAGCTTCAATAGCAGCACCGATTTCTTCAAGATTATTGCCGTCTTCAACTACTAACGTCTGGAATCCATATGCTTCAAATCTCTTCTTTACATCTTCGGTAAAGGCTATATCTGTATCTCCTTCAATGGAAATCTTATTTGAATCATATAATACTATTAATTTTCCTAATCCTAAGGTTCCTGCAAGAGACATTGCTTCAGAAGTAATTCCTTCCATCATGCAGCCGTCTCCACCTAGAACATAGGTATAATGATCAACTACAGGATAACCTTCTTTATTGAATTTTGCAGCAAGGTGTGCTTCAGCCATAGCCATACCTACTGCCATAGCCATTCCTGCACCTAAAGGACCGGTTGTTGCTTCCACACCTACAGTATGTCCATACTCAGGATGTCCCGGGGTTAAAGAACCGTCTTGTCTAAACTGCTCTAAATCCTCTTTTGTAAGGCCATAGCCAAATAAATGTAGTAAAGAATATAAAAGCATTGATCCATGACCGCCGGATAATACAAATCTATCCCTATTTGGCCATTTTGGATTTGCCGGATTATGTTTCATGTGTTTAGCCCACAGCTCATAAGCCATTGCTGCAGCTCCTAGAGGGAGTCCAGGATGCCCTGAATTTGCCTTTTGTACGCCGTCTGCAGATAAAATTCTGATGGCATTTACTGACATTGTGTCAATCTTGCTCATGTTATTTCCTCCTTAAACTTTAATGTACTTATATAATGTTTCTATAATATCTGATTAGAACTTATATATTTTATCCTAATCTTATTACTGTGGTGAAATCTGGATTATTTCATTTTTCCATAGGTCTTGTAACGCATATATTACTAAATATACAATAAAAAGGTTTTTAAGGCAACCGTCAAAATATAATACAAATAAAAAAAATTTATTTAATTAACTAATTATTGAATATATTTCTCTTGTGATGAGTATATGGCTATTACAATACCGGGAACCAATAATAATTGAATAAGAATACCCGGCATTCCCCTTAGGCTAGAAGCCAGTACAGATAAGGGTGCAGGCACATTCATATTAAATAACCTAGCCATTAACAACAATACTATGGCATTAACCATCCTGCCTAAAATCATGGATAGTATTAAACTTATGTAAATTCGTATGGTTCTACTAATCCTTTTATTATTATAGCTTTTTAACAGATACATAAATAAGCCTGCAAATAACCCATAGGATGCCAGTTCAAATGCCATTATTATATTTTGTGGGAATATAGGCATTCCAAATAATGAATTGATTAGGGGAGTTATAAAACCAATGATTGTTCCATAAAAAGGTCCCAAAAAGATTCCTGCTATAAAAATACTAAAATGCATGGGCAAGAACACCTTTCCAATACCCGGTGTTCCAAACACATGAAACATTCTTGGAACAATAATTCCTAGGGCAAGGAGTATACCCCCTATTGTAAGTCTGTATGAGTTGCTTCTTCTATCTGTCTGCATATTATGTCCTTTCTATATATATTTTTAACAACTTTAAAAATTACTATAAGATTATGACCTCTTATCTACTATAATTCTTTGAAAACCTCTCCTAAGCCGGCCTGTATAAATAAATCAGCATCATTATCATAAGCTGTTACGGACTTATTAATCAGCACCATTTTTCTTCCCTTGTAATATCTGATAAGTCCTGCCGCCGGATAAACACTAAGAGATGTCCCCCCAATAATTAATATATCTGCCTTAGATATAAACTGTATTGCTTTTGTAATAGTAGCATCATCAAGACTTTCTTCATAAAGAACCACATCAGGTTTTATAATTCCTCCACATTGACAATATGGGATATTTTTACTTTTAATTATTTTATTAAGATCATAAAATTTATTACAGTTCATACAAAAGTTTCGCAATACTGACCCGTGAAGTTCTAAGACATTTTTACTACCTGCTTCTTGGTGAAGTCCGTCAATATTCTGGGTTACTACTGCCTTTAACTTTCCCTGCTTTTCTAAGTCAGCCAGCTTAAGATGAGTTATGTTAGGCTTTACATCTTTATATATCATCTTTTCCTTGTAAAACTCATAAAACTGCTCTGTATGACGGATAAAAAAGCTATGGCTTAATATAGTTTCCGGGGGATATTTATATTTCATATGATACAATCCGTCAACGCTTCTAAAATCCGGAATACCGCTTTCAGTTGATACTCCTGCTCCTCCAAAAAAAACAATATTATCACTTTCATTAATATATTGCTTCAGAAGATCAACTTTCTCTTTCAACACTATATCCTCCTTAACTTAATTATCCACGGTTGATGCAATATAACAATAAAATATCAACATTACTATAGTAACCCCGTTATTAGTTTATGTCAAATAATAACTAGCTATCTCTATACAAATTTCTATATAAATATAATTTTTCTAATTTTAAATTTAAACATAAAAAAAAACGGCCATAGATAAGGCCGTTATATGAGACATCGGGGACTCGAACCCCGGACACCTTGATTAAAAGTCAAGTGCTCTACCGCCTGAGCTAATGTCCCGTTTTAAATAATATTTTTCAAGTAAAAATGCCCAGAGCCGGAATCGAACCAGCGACACGAGGATTTTCAGTCCTCTGCTCTACCAACTGAGCTATCTGGGCATGGTATACTTCATTGCCTAAGAAGCTATGTAAATTCTTCTATGAAGACAACTAATAACATAAAAGTTGCGGGGGTAGGATTTGAACCTACGACCTTCGGGTTATGAGCCCGACGAGCTTCCAGACTGCTCCACCCCGCGTCATTATATAAGTTCGCATACCATATTGCTTAGTGGCGAACATTTGGCTTTTGCCAAATGGATGGGGAAGGATTCGAACCTTCGAAAGCTTAGCTAACAGATTTACAGTCTGCCCCCTTTGGCCTCTTGGGTACCCATCCATATAAATTATTTAAAGTCAACATATTTTATGTTGAAAGCCGATGATCGGACTCGAACCGATAACCTGCTGATTACAAGTCAGCTGCTCTGCCAATTGAGCCACATCGGCATTTTTTCTAATGGGACCTATAGGGCTCGAACCTATGACCCCCTGCTTGTAAGGCAGGTGCTCTCCCAGCTGAGCTAAGATCCCTTAGGGATATTATGTACAAACTTATACAATTCATACATCATACATAAATTAATCTTTTCTTCTAATGACGACTTGACTATTATAACACATAATCATCATTAAGTAAAGAAGAAATTACGACCCAGAAGGGACTCGAACCCTCGACCTCCGCCGTGACAGGGCGGCGCTCTAACCAACTGAGCCACTGGGCCAAATTATAAGTACATTCTACACATAAAAATGATTTCATCCATATCTGTAAAAACCTATTTAGGTCAAGCCCTCGACCTATTAGTAACAGTCAGCTACATGTGTTACCACACTTCCACCTCTGTCCTATCTACCTTGTGGTCTTCAAGGGGTCTTACTTGCTTATTGCAATGGGATATCTTATCTTGAGGGAGGCTTCACGCTTAGATGCCTTCAGCGTTTATCCCTGCCAAACTTGGCTACTCGGCCATGCACTTGGTAGTACAACCGATACACCAGCGGTTTGTCCAACCCGGTCCTCTCGTACTAAGGTCAGATCCTCTCAAATATCCTGCGCCCACGCCGGATAGGGACCGAACTGTCTCACGACGTTCTGAACCCAGCTCGCGTACCGCTTTAATGGGCGAACAGCCCAACCCTTGGGACCTGCTACAGCCCCAGGATGCGATGAGCCGACATCGAGGTGCCAAACCACTCCGTCGATGTGAACTCTTGGGAGTGATAAGCCTGTTATCCCCAGGGTAGCTTTTATCCGTTGAGCGATGGCAATCCCACTTTATACCACCGGATCACTAAGTCCTACTTTCGTACCTGCTCCACCCGTCGGTGTCACAGTCAAGCTCCCTTATGCCTTTACACTCTGCGAATGGTTTCCAACCATTCTGAGGGAACCTTTGAGCGCCTCCGATACCCTTTCGGAGGCGACCGCCCCAGTCAAACTCCCCACCTGACATTGTCCACCGGCCGGATCACGGCCGCGTGTTAGAAACCCAGTAACACAAGGGTGGTATCCCAACAGCGGCTCCACGACAACCGGAGTTGTCGCTTCATAGCCTCCCACCTATCCTGTGCATGCATTACCGAGTCCCAGTATCAAGCTAGAGTAAAGCTCCATGGGGTCTTTCCGTCCTGGCGCGGGTAACCAGCATCTTCACTGGTATTTCAATTTCACCGGGTGCATTGTCGAGACAGTGCCCAAATCATTACGCCTTTCGTGCGGGTCGGAACTTACCCGACAAGGAATTTCGCTACCTTAGGACCGTTATAGTTACGGCCGCCGTTTACTGGGGCTTAAGTTCAAAGCTTCGCCTTGCGGCTAACCTCTCCCCTTAACCTTCCAGCACCGGGCAGGCGTCAGCCCATATACTTCACCTTTCGGTTTTGCATAGACCTATGTTTTTGCTAAACAGTTGCTTGGGCCATTTCTCTGCGGCCTGGTTGCCCAGGCGCCCCTTCTCCCGAAGTTACGGGGCCATTTTGCCGAGTTCCTTAACAATGCTTCTCCCGTCGGCCTTAGGATTCTCTCCTCATCCACCTGTGTCGGTTTACGGTACGGGCTCATACAAAGCTATAGCGGCTTTTCTCGACGGCATGGGTTCGGAAGCTTCGCTACTTTATGTTCGCTCCTCTTCACACTTTAGCAACGCCTGAGGGATTTGCCTCCCAGGCTAGCCTTTGTGCTTGAACCGGTCTTTCCATTCCCGGCTCTTCCTACCCTTCCGTGTCCCCACAGTTCTGTTTGTATGA
>NZ_LN879430.1:0-10000 GCF_900070325.1 Herbinix luporum | reverse complement strand
CTGCTGGTTGTCGGTCCTGCAGAACCTATGACTTGCCCTTTCTTTGCAGGCGTAGGACCCATATAATATATAAAATTATCCTCTAAAGAAAAAGGTAGTTCTTCACCTTTTATTAAAGCCTCATACATTCTAAGATGGGCTGCATCCCTTGCTGTATACATTATTCCGGTAATATAGACATAATCTCCGGCTTTAAGTTTACTTGCTTCATCTTTTGATAATGGTGTGCTTATATATTTTTTCATAGCCAATCCCTACTTTTATACTTAAATATACGATTGATGCTATTATTATAGTATTCTGTTAACATGCCTGTTTACATGACAGCTGATATTTATTGCTACCGGAAGTCCTGCTATATGGGTAGGATAGGTCTCTATTTTAACACCTAGTGCTGTATTTTTACCTCCAAAACCTGCCGGCCCTATATTTGTCTTATTAATTTCCTCAAGTAATTCTTCCTCAAGTTTTCTTATATGAGCTTTATCAGAGTATTTATCTAGACTTCGCATCAAAGCCTTTTTAGCAAGTAGGGCACATTTTTCAAAACTTCCCCCTATTCCTATTCCCACAACTATAGGGGGGCAGGCATTGGGACCGGCTAATTTTACTGTTTCCAAAACAGCCTTTTTTATTCCCTCTACACCGTCTGATGGTTTTAACATATAAATACGACTCATATTTTCACTGCCAAATCCTTTTGGTGCAACAGTAATATCAAGCTTATCTCCCGGAACTATTTCATAATAGATAATTCCCGGGCTATTATCCATAGAATTTTTTCGAATAATAGGATCTGATACTACGGATTTTCTTAAATATCCCTCTTGATAACCAAGTCTGATTCCCTCATTAATAGCATCCTCTAAGGATCCACCCTCAATATGTAGCTTTTGACCTATCTTTACAAAAACTATGGTCATGCCAGTATCTTGACATATGGGTATTAACTCCTTTTTAGCTATATCTAGATTATCACAAAGTTGTCCTAGTACCAGCTTACCTATTGGAGAAGTCTCAGATTTATATGCCTCTCTAATACTAAGATCTACATCAGAAGCCAATTTATAATTGGCTTCTATGCACATCTCCTTTATATTTTTTACTATTTCACTGGTACTTATAATCCGCATGCTTATTATCATCCCCAGTATTATTACTTTAATCTTAAGATTTAACTATCGGATTGATTTTCTTCCTTTAATTCCTTCTCTAGATTTTTTATTATGTCTTCATCAGATGTAGAACTACTTTCTTCTCTTACTTTAGCCAAACTGGCAACAAATACATTTTCATCATCTAAATTAATAAGTTTAACGCCGGAAGTAATTCTTCCAAGAATAGAAATATCACTTACTAAAATACGAATAATAATTCCTTCTGTAGTAATAAGCATTATTTCATTTTCTTCATTAACAGCTTTTACCCCAACTACTTCACCTGTTTTTTCAGTGAGTTTATAGCACTTAACACCTTTTCCTCCCCTAAATTGTACCTTGAATTCATCTATGGCTGTTCGTTTTCCTAGTCCCTTGGCTGATACAAACAGAAGATATTCACCTTGAGTATCTAGCTGCATTCCTATTATCTGATCATCCTCATCTAAAGACATACCTATAACCCCCATGGATGATCTTCCTGTAGGTCTTACATCATCTTCATCAAACCTGATACACATACCTTTCTTGGTTACTAGAAATACATCTTTTTTACCGTTGGTGATTTTTACTTCTATTAACTCATCCCCCTCACGAAGGTTAATAGCTATTAAACCGGATTTTCGAATATTTTCATAATCCTTAATTGGAGTCTTTTTAACCATGCCATATTTTGTTGCCATAAATAAATAACGGTCTTCTTTGTACTCTTTAATGGGTATAATAGCTGTAATTTGTTCATCAGGCATTAACTGTAGAAGATTAATAATGGCCATTCCTCTGGCTGTTCTACTGGCTTCCGGAATTTCATAAGCCTTCAGGCGGTATACCCGTCCTTGATTAGTAAAGAACATAATATAATCATGATTCATGGTCATAAGTAAATCTTCAATAAAGTCATCTTCAATAGTCTGCATTCCCTTAATTCCTTTTCCACCCCGATGCTGACTCTTAAAATTATCCACTGTCATTCGCTTAATATATCCTAATTTTGTCATGGCTATAAGAGTGGTTTCATTAGGTATTAGGTCTTCCATAGATATATCAAATTCATCATAGCTAATTTTTGTTCTACGTTCATCACCATATTTATCCCTGATTATAGTGATTTCTTCTTTGATGACTCCCAGTAATTTTTTCTCATCTCCTAAAATCGCCTTATATTCTTCGATTTTTGCTAATAATTCTGCAAATTCCGCCTCTAATCTTTCTCTTTCTAGTCCCGTAAGTGCACGGAGCCTCATATCAATAATAGCTTGGGCCTGTGCTTCTGATAAACCAAATCGCTCTATTAATCTTTCCTTTGCTATATTACCGTTTTGAGAACCACGAATTATACTAATTACTTCATCAATGTGATCTAGGGCTATTAGTAATCCTTGCAGTATGTGAGCTCTTTCTTCCGCCTTATTTAAATCATACTTGGTTCTTCTGGTTACAACTTCCTTTTGATGCTTTAGATAATATTCAAGCATCTGAAGAATATTAAGTACCCTAGGCTCATTATTAACTAAGGCCAGCATAATAACCCCAAAGGTATCTTGTAATTGAGTATGTTTATATAATTGATTTAGCAAGACATTGGCATTAACATCCCTACGAAGCTCTATTACAATTCTCATTCCATTTCTGTCAGATTCATCTCTAAGTTCAGTGATGCCATCTATCTTCTTTTCTTTAACAAGATCTGCTATTTTTTCAATTAATTTAGCTTTGTTTACCATATAAGGAAGTTCGGTAACAATAATACGAGGTTTTCCATTTTGCATGGTTTCTATTTCTGTGACAGCCCTTACTCTTATTTTACCTCTTCCGGTTCTATAAGCTTCTTCTATACCTCTTCTTCCGATTATTTCTGCACCGGTGGGAAAGTCCGGTCCTTTTATTATATCTAGAATTTCATCTATTTCTGTATCTCTATCTTCATCGATTTGATTATCAATAATCTTTAGAACACCATTTATAACCTCCACCAGATTATGGGGAGGTATGTTAGTAGCCATTCCTACTGCTATTCCTGATGTTCCGTTTACCAAAAGATTAGGATACCTAGACGGTAAAACCACAGGTTCTCTTTCTGATTCATCAAAGTTGGGATTAAAATCTACGGTATCCTTATTGATGTCGGAAAGCATCTCCATGGAGATCTTACTTAGTCTGGCTTCAGTATAACGCATAGCTGCGGCACCGTCACCGTCTACAGATCCAAAGTTACCGTGGCCGTCTATCAGAGGGTACCTGGTTGAGAAATCCTGGGCCAACTTAACCAAGGCCTCGTATATAGAGCTATCACCATGGGGGTGATATTTACCCATGGTATCACCGACAATACGGGCACATTTACGGTGTGGTTTATCTGGACCGTTATTTAACTCAATCATTGCATATAGAATTCTTCTTTGTACCGGTTTCAAACCGTCCCTTACATCGGGAAGTGCACGGGATGCAATAACAGACATGGCATAATCTATATATGATGTTTCCATTGTCTTTTTCAAATCCACATCCTGCACTTTATCGAAGATATACTCATCCATTGTTTTTCCTCCGCTTTCTTTCTTTAACGGGTAACTTAAGTAAGATCCCCGAAAAAACCAGTAATTTGCATAATTATCCTAATATTATTTTAAGATATAACTATATATCAAGATTTCTAACATATTTAGCATTTGCTTCAATAAATTCCCTTCTGGGTTCTACTTTATCACCCATCAGTGTTGTAAAGGTTAAATCTATTTCTGATGATTCTTCTTCATCCATTGTAACCCGCAGTAATAGTCTTTTCTCAGGATCCATAGTAGTATCCCACAGCTGCTCAGCATTCATTTCACCCAAACCTTTATATCTTTGGATTTTAACATTGTCTCTGCCTATCTCACTTAGAATTTTATCTAATTCAACATCGCTATAAGCATATTTTATATTTTTACCTTTTTCAATTTTATAAAGAGGGGGCTGAGCCATATATACATAACCTTGTTTAATAAGTTCAGGCATAAATCTGTAGAAAAATGTCAGTAGCAGGGTAGCAATATGGGCACCGTCCACATCGGCGTCCGTCATTATAATTATCTTATGATAACGCAACTTGCTAATATCAAAATCCTCTGATATTCCTGTTCCAAATGCAGTTATCATAGCTCTAATCTCATTATTTGATAAGATTTTATCTAGCCTTGCTTTTTCTACATTTAAAATTTTTCCTCTTAAAGGTAAAATAGCTTGGGTTGCTCTTGATCTGGCTGTTTTAGCTGATCCTCCCGCGGAATCACCCTCAACTATATATATTTCACATTTAGTAGGATCTTTTTCTGAGCAATCTGCCAGTTTTCCCGGAAGACCAGATCCTTCAAGAGCCGTTTTTCTTCTGGTTAATTCCCTTGCTTTTCTTGCTGCTTCTCTGGCTCTTTGGGCCAGCACAGCCTTTTCACAAATCATCTTGGCAACATTAGGGTTTTGCTCCAAGTAATATGTAAGCTGTTCGCTTACAATATTATCCACTGCTCCCCTTGCTTCACTATTACCAAGTTTTTGCTTTGTTTGACCTTCAAATTGGGGATCCGGCAACTTGATGCTAATTATTGCAACAAGACCTTCTCTTATATCTTCACCGGATAAATTAGCCTCATTATCCTTAAGTATTTTATTGTTTCTAGCATATTCATTAAAAGTTTTTGTCAGTGCATTCTTAAAGCCTACCAGATGGGTACCACCCTCCGGAGTAGTTATATTATTTACAAAACTATAACAGCCTTCAACATAAGTTTGATTATGCTGCATGGCTACTTCAACATATACATCATCTTTTTTACCTTCACAGTATATAATATCATGATACAAAGGATCCTTATGGCGATTTAAGTACTGGACATATTCCTTAATACCACCCTCATAATGGAATACCTTTTCTACTGTTTCCTCTTGTCTGAAATCCCTAAGAATTATCTTGATTCCTTTAGTTAAAAAAGCCATTTCTCTAAGTCGTTGCTTTAAGATATCATAATCAAATATAGTTTCTTCAAAAATTTCTTTGTCAGGAAGGAAAGAAACCTTGGTTCCTCTTAAATCTGTTTCTCCAAGTTCCTGTAATTTCATTAAAGGCTTACCCCGTTCATATTTTTGATGATATTTTTTTCCGTCTACACATATTTCAACTTCCAACCACTCTGACAGGGCATTAACTACGCTTGCTCCAACTCCATGCAAACCGCCGGACACCTTATATCCTCCGCCGCCAAACTTTCCTCCTGCATGTAGTACTGTAAAAACAACCTCAACAGCAGGAATTCCGGCCTTATGATTGATACCAACAGGAATACCTCGGCCATTATCAATTACCGTAATAGAGTTGTCTTTGTTTATATTAACCTCTATTGTATCACAGTAACCTGCCAATGCTTCATCTACCGCATTATCAACTATCTCATATACCAGATGATGCAATCCTTTGGAGGCGGTGGAACCAATATACATTCCAGGCCGTTTTCTTACTGCCTCTAATCCTTCTAATATTTGAATTTGATCTGCACCGTAATTATTACTCATATTTACTCTCCATTCTTCTTATGCAAAAGTTTATTTATTACTATTTTGCACTATATATTGCATTGATTGTATCATATATATAAATTTCCTAATTTGCGGTCTTAATATTAATTTTCACAGGAAACTGTTCCATTAGATACATGAAATATTTTATTATAATTAATCCTATTATTGATAAATTCTTCCAGCCCCGTACAGGTTATGATTGTCTGAATATCTCCGATGCTGTTAAGCAAATAATTTTGTCTACTTCTATCTAGTTCCGATAAAACATCATCTAATAAAAGAACCGGTTTATCTTTAATAACCTCTTCTACCAACTGAAGTTCAGCTAACTTTAATGATAGTGCAGAGGTTCTTTGCTGTCCTTGTGATCCAAATTTTTTAATGTCCATTTTACCAAATAAAAATGCCATATCATCCCTATGGGGACCTACATTGGTCATTTTTAAATATAAATCTCTCTCTAATGACTGTTTTAATTTTTCAGGGTATTCATCTAGCCTTACATTTGGTTCATATTGAAGTGTTAGTTCTTCCTTTCCTCCGGTTAGTTTTTTATGTATCGGATAAATCAACTCATTAATTTTACGAATAAATGAATTTCTTGTGTTAATAATAACACTACCATGTTCTATTAGTTTAGCATCCCATATATATAGTGTACCCAATAAATCCCTGTTAAAACTTATTTGCTTTAACAGATGGTTTCTTTGGGCTAAAGCTTTATTATAATTAGTTAAATGATACATGTATATTTTATCTAATTGACATAATTCTAAATCTAAAAACCTTCTTCTTTCCCCTGGACCATTTTTTATAATATTTAAATCTTCAGGAGAAAAAAACACAAGGTTTAGCATTCCAAACAATTCACCTTGTCTTTTAATGGGGATACCGTCAATAGCTACCCCTTTGGCTTTATTTTTCTTTAAATGTATATCTATCCTATGAGTTACCTGATTTTTCTCAATATTTATTCTTATATGAGCTTCATCTTTGTTAAAACGAATAATTTCCCTATCCTTACTTCCTCTATGGGATTTTGTAGTTCCACCAAGATAAATAGCCTCTAAAATATTGGTTTTTCCCTGAGCGTTTTTCCCATATAATATATTGATACCACTATCAAAATCTAAATTAAGATGCTCATAATTTCTAAATTCTTTAAGTTCCAATGACTTTACAATCATTCTTACACCATCGTTTCTTCCTGATTCAGCAGATACCCATAAATTTTTTATATTAAAATTATTATTTTATAATCTTTATCTTCTGTCCCCTATATTCTACAATATCACCATCATGGAGTTTCTTACCCCTTTGTATTTCAACTTGACCATTCACCTTAACCATTCCATCTAGTATCTCAGATTTAGCCAAAGAGCCGGAATCTGCAAGCCCTGCAGCCTTAAGTGCTTGTCCAAGCTTAATATAATCTTCTCTTAATTTAATTTCTATCATATAACCTCCATCTTTATACAGCAAATTAATCCAAGAAAAAAACCAGCTTAAAATGATTTTTTTCTTGAATTTATTATAAATTTTTACATATGGTTAAGGTATTATCTTAATAATATTATGCCCCAACATTTATATTAACAGGTAATATTAAATATATATAACTTTGCTCCTTATTACGGATAAAGCATGGAGCTTTAGGATTTATTAAGTATATATCTACTGTTTCATCATCAATTACTCTTAAAGCATCCATTAAAAATTTAGGGTTGAAGCCAATAACAATGTCTTTACCCTCCATTACAATGTCTACATCTTCTTTCATAGATCCTAAAGATGTATTAATATTTAACTCAAAATTATTATCACTGACACGAATAATAATTGGTTTCTTGTCATTTTCTCTGATTAATAGAGAAGCTCTTTCTATACAACTAAGTAATTCTTTTTTATTTATTGTAACCTTAGTCTCATAATCACTAGATAGCATCTGATCTATCCTGTAATACTCACCATCAATAAGCCTTGTTACAACTAATGTATCATCAAATTCAAACAAGGCATGCTTATCGGTAAAGAATATATTAACAAAAGAATCTACCTCTCCTGATAATATTTTGCTAATTTCATTTAAGGTCTTACCGGGAATTATGACTTTTCTTTCTTCATATTCTTCTTTCATAATGATTTTTCGAATAGAAATTCTATGACCATCTAAAGATATTACCCTTAATTCATTATTTTTTATATCAAACAGTTCACCGGTCATAATCTTGTTGCTTTCATTATCTGATATAGAAAATACGGTCTGTCTGATAACTTCTTTTAAGGTAAATTGTGATAAGGTAAGAGGATTTTCTCTTTCTACTTCTTGAAGGGAAGGAAATTCGTCGCCTGATCTTCCGGATATGGCAAATTTAGCTTTCTCGCATATTATTTCTGTGGTGTAGTTCTCATCAACAGATATATATACTTCATTTTCCGGAAGTCTTCTTACTATTTCAGAAAAAACTTTTGCGTTTAAGGCAACTATTCCCTCTTCCATTATAGTACCCTTAACCATTGTTTCTATTCCAAGTTCCATATCATTGGCAATTAATTTAATTCCATAATTATTAGCTTCTATAATCAAACATTCCAATATAGGCATAGTTGTTTTAGTAGGTACGGCTTTAAGTACGATATTAACACTATTTAATAGATCAGATTTTTGGCAACGTATTTTCATTGTGTATAAACACCCTTCCCTTTTTTATATATATATAAATAAAAGATTCTTAGAAGTCATAGTAATAATAGCCGTGAAAATGTTGATATCTGTTATAAGGCCTTATAATACAAAGCTTTAAGCCTTTGATAACCCTGTAAATAAGTTAGACTTTGGATGTTGAAAAGAGCTAACTTATTAACAATCATTAAAGTTACATTTTATGGTTAAACATATTAATAACAGAATATCAACCTTTTATCAACAAGATATCACCGACTTATTCAGGATTAATTTTTTTAATAAGAACATCTACAGTATTATGTATGGATGTATCTTTTTGAATATCTTTAGATATCTTATCACAACCATGAATAACTGTAGAATGATCTCTATTGCCCAAAGCTTTTCCTATCTCGGTAACTGATAATTCAGTAAGACGCCGGCAAAGATACATTACAATCTGACGGGGATATGAAATTGCCCTACTTTTGTCCTTTGAATATATATCTGCAGGTGAAATGTTAAAGTGTTCAGCCACAATATCTACAATAAGATCAGGTGTTATAACTTTCTTCTCATTAGGAGAGATAATATCCTGTAATGCTTCTATAGCAAGTTCAAGATTAAGCTCTCTTTTCTTAAGTCTAGAAAAAGCAACAATCTTAGTAAGGGCTCCCTCAAGCTCTCTTATATTGGATTTTATATTGGTGGCAATATACTTTAAGACTTCCTCATCTATACTATATCCATCTAATTCTTCTTTTTTCTTTAAAATAGCCATCCTAGTTTCATAATCAGGAGATTGAATATCCGCCATAAGTCCATGCTCAAAACGGGAACGGAGCCTGTCCTCTAAAGTAAGCATCTCCTTAGGTGGTCGGTCACTGGATATGATGATTTGTCTTTTAGATTCATGCAAGGTATTAAAAGTATGGAAAAATTCCTCCTGTGTACTTTCTTTTCCTATTATAAATTGAATATCGTCAATTAATAGGATATCAATACTACGATATTTCTCCCTAAAATGAGTTGTTGTTTTCTTCTGTATAGCATCAATCAACTCATTAGTGAATTTTTCACTGGTAACATATAAAACCTTCATATCAGGATTCTGATTTAAAACAAAATGGGCAATGGAATGCATTAAGTGAGTTTTACCAAGTCCTACTCCTCCATATATAAAAAGAGGATTATAGATTTCACCTGGATTTTCGGCAACAGCTAAGGCCGCAGCCCTTGCAAATTCATTGTTTCCTCCAACTACAAAAGTGTCAAATGTATATCTAGGATTTAGAAAATTAGGTACTATCTTATTATCCCCGGAAGGAATTTTAGCATTCCTTTCAATACTTTCCATTTGACTGGCAAGAACAAATTTTATTTCGTAGGGATCATTCATAATTTCTTCGATGGAAACCTTCAATAAAAGCTCGTATTTATTACGAATGACATTTAAGCTGGGAGGCCCAATCCTTTCGTCATTAATCAATATAGTTATGACATGATCCTTTACATCATATACTTTTAAGGGCTTTAACCAAGTGTTATATGATACATCAGTAATGCCATATTCAGATATTAAATATTGTAAAATTTCATCCCATTTTTCTTCAATTATATTCTTCAT